>JABICL010000003.1 GCA_018652265.1 Candidatus Peribacteria bacterium | reverse complement strand
TTTTTAATGTGGTTATAAGATTCAGAAGTTTATAAGAACTCTTCCAGACCGAGAAATCCTAGAATTGTGTCATGGGTCAGCTTTTAATTTATCTCCCACAGGGGGAGTAATTGGGGGCTGCTATGACTCCTTCGAGGATATTGACATATTACCTAAATATGTCACAAAGTCAATTTTTTAATAAAGAAAAAGTGGGCCCTGCGCGGTCCCAATTGTGGAGGAGACGGAGTGAGAAGGGATGCGCAGGGCCCTGGTCAGGTTGAGACCTTGTCTTCATGACAAGATCTGGATATCAGTAATATTACACTTATTTAAGTAAATGCAAAATTTGTCATTTTAAGAGTGAATTAGGTAAAGTCTGTATGGTAGACTAATATCCTAAAATGGGGTATAATACTTACGTAAGAACATAAAAACTAAAACAATGAAAGGATTCACATTTTTGTCGGCTGTAGCGCTATTTGCATTCTTTGCCTTCCAGGAGCCTGGTTCTGTGGTAATACAAGCTGCAAATACAGGTATTGTGGTAGCTGAAGCACATGTGATTGAATCAGATGTTTTTGATGTGTCTGAGTATTTGGAAGAGGTTGTAGAGGAATTAGAAGTAGAGGAAGAGGTGATAGAGGATATAGAAGTTGTAGATGTAGTAGAGGTGGAAGACCCCACTTCGTTCGACAATATCGAGCTTCGCGGGGCAAGTGAGGAGCCTGTGGAGGATGTTGCTATAGAAGAGGTTGATGAAGAATCTGAAGTAGATATTATAGAAATCGTAGAAGAAGATCAGGAGTCTGAGGAATCAACAGATGTAATAGAAGAAGTTGTAGCAGAAGAAGTCTACGAACCAGAGGAGATAATCGAAGATCCTATTCTAGTTATAGAAGAAGAGACTGAGGAAGCTGAAGAAGAAATCACAGAAGAAGCTCCTATAGTAGAAGAAAGCATTGTTGAGCAGCTCATAGAGATCGGTGAAGAAGAGTAGATTTACTCGTTTTCATCTTCTTCTCTTTCGTCGTCGTATTCGTCTTTGTCTTTATTTTCTTTTAGAGTATCCATCATTTTCTTTCCTAGGATAGATCCTATCGCGCCACCGATGATAATTCCGGTAACGAGTTTTTCCATGCGTGAACAACGTTTCTTACGTTTACGGCAGAGAAACCACATGCATATATTATACCTCAAAACTAACATTTAACCCACATGCCCATACCCACATTTTTTACTCCTCCTTTGAGTTCCATAAGGGTTAGAGATGCGTTTATCTGAGGTGTATCTAGATCTATAGCTTCTACTATCTCGTCTAGAGACATAGGCATTTCTGTGAGAATTTCTAGAATTTTATGCTCTTCTTGAGTTTGTGGTTTGTATGTATTTTTTGTAGTTTTCTCATTTGATTCAACGCCAATCTCATTTAATACATCCGAAGCACTTGTTATCAGTTTTGCTTCTCCTCGAGAAATAATCTCGTGTGTTCCATCCATATTTTTATCGAATATCTGTCCCGGAATTGCAAACACCTCTTTTCCATATTCAAGTGCCAAACTTGCTGTGATTAGTGACCCACTCTGTGACGCTGCTTCTGCAACTATTGTTCCTTTTGAGAGTCCTGCGATTATTCTGTTTCTGGCTGGAAATGTGTGTTTACCAGGAGCAATTGGTGGTGGATATTCTGTTACAAGTAATCCTCCACTTACAATAATCTCGTCTGCGAGTGACAGGTTAGTTCTTGGATAAATATCTCCGAGTCCGTGTCCGAGAACTGCAATCGTTTTTCCTCCCAAATCTATGGTTTCTCTTGCTACTTTTGCGTCTATTCCAAGGGCTAGTCCACTTACAGTTGTAAGTCCTGCAGATACAAGCTCTGGAATGATATGTTCTATTGCCCTTTTTCCATATGGCGTCATGTTTCTAGTCCCAACTATTGCTATAGATTCTGATTTAAGTAATTCGATATTTCCGCGAGTAAATAAGAAGACAGGGGAGTCGGGAATATCTCGCAAAGAATCTGGATAACTTTCATCTTCTATGGATATAAGTTTTATTTCTAGATTATTTAAGATTCCAATTTCTTTATCGTAATTAAATTCTTCTGCTCGTTTGATTGTTCTTTTGATTGTATCGTCTCTGCATCCAAGCTCAATAAGCAGTTTTTCATTTATGCTTTCTAATGCTTTTTCTAGAGATCCAAATTTTTCTATCAGAAAGTCATATCGCTTTTTATTTAGGCAATTGAGTGATGACCATACTAGGTCTACATGTCTTTCTAGAGCAGTTGATTGCATAGGGGATGATTATACACTCTAAAAACAAGCAAGCGTGCAGGTGGTATCTTGCGTAAGAAATCATTCGTAACCTGCTGATAAGTAACTAGGGGTAGTGGGTTACGCTGATTTCGTCGCAATATACCACCTTAAGCACGCGAGCGGCATAACCCTGGTTTCAGACTACTTTTCCAATTGCATAAGAGCCTGCAACACCTGCTAGTACAGCACCTTCTTTTCCTGGTTCTACGACCAGTATCATCCCAACGCCCATATTGAAAGCTTCAAACATAGACTCTTCGTTTACATCTCCTCTACTTTGAATCAATTCAAATATTGGAAGGTTTTGTATTTTGCTTTTATCTATATCAAAAGATAGTCCTTCTGGAATTATTCTGGATAGATTCCCATATATTCCACCTCCTGTTATATGAGCTACGCCCTTTAATCCAATTTCTTCATGAATCTTAAGTACTGTATTTGAATAGCATGTATGAGGTTTAAGTAGAGCTTCTCCTACAGTACATCCAAGCTCTGTTACTTCTTCGTCAAAATCTGGGAGTACTTTTCTGGCTAATGAATATCCATTGGTATGTAGTCCATTACTTGGCAATGCTATAAGAACGTCATTTTTACCAATATTTTCTCCGGTTATCATTTTTTCTCTTTCTACTATTCCTACCATTGTACCCGCTATGTCATGAGCTCCTTCTTTGTATACCTGAGGCATTTCTGCTGTTTCTCCACCTATAAGAGCACAATCAATATCTATACATGATTTACTCATGCTTTCTACAATAGTTTCTAATACATCTGGATTTAGAGATGCGCTTGCTGCGTAATCTAGGAAAAAGAGGGGTCTTGCACCTTGGCATACAACATCATTTGCTGAGTGATTCACTATATCTGCTCCTATGTTTTCCCATCGGTTAGTATTTTCTGCTATTACTGTTTTTGTCCCCACTCCGTCTATAGAGCTTACAAGAACTGGATCTTTCATATCTTTGAAGCCTTGCAAACTTATAGCTCCACCAAATGATCCAACTCCACGAAGTACAGCACTAGAAAAAGTACTCTCGACATGTTTTTTGATTCTATTTACTGCTTCTGCTCCTTTTTTTACATCTACTCCTGAATCTTTGTAGCTCGTCATGAGGCTTTCGGGGAAATTTTATTAGGTTGAATGCTTCTATCTGATAGTTTCTTTATTTTCGTTTTTGTTTCAATCTTTTTCTGAATAATTTCTCCTTTCTCGAGTCTCACAGTTCTTGCTTTTAGATCTTCTATAGTCTTTGGATTATGAGTTGTTAGAATTACAGTTGATCCACTCTGGTTCATTTCTGTGAGTATAGATCTAATAATATCTGAACTTTCTGTATCTAAATCTCCCATAGGTTCGTCTGCAAGAAGGATTTTTGGGCTATTTGCTATTGCTTGAGCAATTGCCACTCTGGCTCTTTCTCCTCGGTTTAGCTCTTCCGGAAGACAAGATGCACGATCTATCATTCCTATTTTCATAAGTAGCAGGGTTGTCATTTCTGCTATATCTCTGTGACGCATTTTTCTAGCTTCGAGTGCCATGGCGATATTTGCTGCAATACTTCTATCAGGCAGTAGTTGATCATCACCCTGTTTTAGAATGCCTATTTCTCTTCTATATACCTGTAGCATTGTTCTAGGAAGATTGTGGATATTTATTTTGTCTACTGTAACTTTTCCATTATTTGGTGAGCTTTCTCCTGTAAGCAAACTTAGAAGTAGAGATTTTCCACTGCCAGAACTTCCAACTATGCACAAAAATTCTCCTGGATCTATATCTAGTGATATATCTTTTAGGGCCGTTCCTGATGTGACATTCAGTGAAACGTGGTCGAAGGAGATCATGGAGGATAGTTTAGCATGTTTACGATTTTCTGCAGATTCGCAGATTCGCTCATTTCGGCTTGCCGATTCTGTGAGAAATCTAGGTTCCCTCGTCGCATCGAGTTCACCACGCTTCGCGTGGGAACTCATCCGACTCACTCTCGCGATATCTCACAGAATGGCGCGCCTCACCGCGAATCTACTACTTAACCTCTCAGACTTTGAATTGCCGCCTCTCTGTCATCAGCTCCAAATATATAACTTCCTGCTACCAGATTATTTGCTCCAGCTTCTATGCACTGAGCTGCAGTTTCCTCGTTAATTCCACCATCTACTTGGATCATGAGTTCTGGAACTTTTTTTCTAAGCTCTTTAATTTTTTCTAAAACTTCTGTTCTGAATGATTGTCCTCCAAACCCAGGCTGCACGGTCATAAGTAGTGCGAGATCTACTTCTGTCATAATATTTTCTATATCAGAAATAGGAGTATCTGGATTTATAGCAATTCCTGCAGTGCATCCTTTTTTGCGAATTTTGCCTATCAAATCTTTTTGATCATCTGAGCCAGGTACTGCTTCTGCATGGAAAGTTATATGGCTACATCCAAGTTCTGCAAATTCATCGATTCTATTT
>JABICL010000022.1 GCA_018652265.1 Candidatus Peribacteria bacterium | reverse complement strand
GAATGACATATGAAGATTTCATAGACGAAATAGTTCATCTGACAATCCAGAGATACAAGAATGCTTCACCTTATTATCATAAGCAAATAACTGCATTTTAATATACTTAGAACGTACTCTTCGTTAAACTCATGCCATGTTTTTAATACCCCAAGTAGAAGTTCAAGAGACAGAAGAAAAAGGAAAGGGAATTTTCGCAACAGATATCATAGAAGGAGGAACATTGATTTCAGATTATCTAGGTAAAGTTGTTCACTCAGATGAAAGCACCGATCTATATGATGATGATGTTGTATTTGACATGTGGTACAGCGACAAAGTAGATATATGCCCAGATCCAGACAAGCCTGGAATGCACACAGCAAACACTTCATGTGAACCAAACTGTGGAATGGGTGCAATAGGAAGAAGAACTACTATGTTTGCTCTAAGGAAAATTTTTCCAGGAGAAGAACTCACTTATGAATACTTCCTAGGAGAACAGGACGAAGATTGTGAAGCTGGAACAGATAACTGCTTTTGCGAGTCTCCATTTTGCAGAGGAACTATGTACAGTAACCCTATGCATTACGATGCATGGGATGAACATGTTGAAAAAATGGTAAAAGGTGAATCGGAAGATCCTCCTGTGCCATACGGAGAGCAGCTTCCTCCACTAGATAAATATCCTGAATCAGTAGAAGACGATGAAATTTACAACATATTTGGGTACAGAGAAGAGGAGCCTCACAAGTGTGACATGGAATCATTTAAGTCCGTTAAAGAGCTTAGAAAGCTTATAAGAGAAACTGGAAGGACACTCAAATTCTCTGATATTGGGATAATTGTGGAAGGCGTCATTTTTGGAGGACACGTTATTTATAAGTACATTAGGTAAATTAGGTACTTTGAGTATTTTAGGTACATTAGGTAAATTAGGTGTACCTAACTTACCTAAGATACCCAAGATACCTAATATACCTCAACTTAATCCAATGTCTTCCCTCCTCTCCAAGCCAATAATAAAAACTACAACAAACTGTCCGTTTGTTATAAAACGCGGAGCAACAAGTGAAGCTATCTCTAGATCAAATAAGTTTGATAAGGATTATTTCTCGGACAAGAACTATAACTACGAAGTATGGCAACAAGACCAAGCTAGATGGCTCGTCTCTTATATGTTCGACTATGTTCGCCCAAAGCCAGACTGGGTATACCTGGACGTCGGATGTGCACTTGGAGGGACAGTGGAGATTATGAGAAAAAGAAAAGCAGAAGCATACGGAATAGATGTATCTAAGTACTGCATAGATAATTCTCCTGTGAAAGAATATCTTCGCTTAGGATCTGCTACCAACATCCCATGTGCAGATCAGTCTGTAGATGTAGTTTTATGTACAGATACTTTCCAGTACTTGAAAAAAGATGAAGTTAGGCTCGCAATACAAGAGCTCAAAAGAATAACCAAAAGATATGTATTTTTTGAATGTATTACAGAAGAAGATAAATTCGGATCACAAGACGTAAATCCAGACAAAGTAAGAAAAGGACAATCACTTCTAAAAAGAAATGAATTTATAAAACTATTCGAAGAAGCAGGATTTGAAGAAACTGTAAGGGGCTGGCTACCTAGGCATATACAAGGCTCTTGGCTTGGGCATGGATGGTATATGTATGACTTTTCATTTAATTCGCTTTTGGAGGTCGGTAAAAAATAGACAAACGTACGAATGAATAATGTATAATGAACAATTAAGGAATATCTTTCCATAATTATTCATTTTTAATTGAACATTGTTCATTTCTTCCCAAGTACCACACACGCCGTCAAATCCCCTGTCACATTTACAGCAGTTCTACACATATCGATAATACGATCCACTCCGAAGATAAGTGCGAGACCTGCAGTTGGTATGCCTAGATTTGCAGCAACAGAGCCAAGTATCACCATGCCTACACCAGGAGTTGCTGGAGCACCTATAGAAGACAAAACCAAAGTAAGCACAACCAACGACATCTGCATTATAGAAAGATCTATTCCAGAGATTTGTGCAAGAAATAGTAAAGCAACAGATTGATAAAGTGCAGTCCCATCCATATTCATAGTCGCGCCAAGTGGAACTATTACTTCTGCAGTTTCTGGATTCACATCTAGATCATCTTCTGCCTTTTTTATAGAAACAGGAATCACAGCAGCAGAACTAGATGTAGAGAAAGCAAGAAGTTGAACAGGTGCAATCTGCTTAATAAATACAAAAGGATTTCTTCTTCCAAATATTAGAATCACTAAGTAATAAAAAATAAGAAGTATCAAAAGCCCTCCAAGAACAGTAAGTACATAAACTCCCATTCCCAGAAGGGTTACCACTCCTACTTGTGATGCCATACGAGCTATTAGTCCAAATACAGCAAAAGGAACAAGTATCAGTGCCCACTTAACTATAGTCATACAAACTTCTAGGATTCCATCGAGAAGCCCAAGCAATGGCTCAATCTTCTTATTACTTCTAACTGCAAAAGCTATACCTATGATTATAGAAAATATAACTACTCCAAGCATCTCCCCTTCTAGTGCTGATCTAAGTGGATTCTCTGGGATTAAATTTACTATAGAAGAAGGAAGTGCTTCTACTATCTCCATGCCATTTTTACTTTCTGGGATACCATTTATTTGACCCTGCTCTCCTCGACCGAGTCCGTCGCGACGGACGAGTGGAGAGGATGCCTCTCGATTCGTCCGCTCTTGATCGGACTCACTCGAGGAAAGCTCTGTGCCTGATAAATGAACATATTTACCTGGCTGAACAAGATTTGCCATCGTAAGTCCAATCGTAGATGCAACTATCGTCGTACAGATTATGTAAGCAAAAAATTTAAGTCCTATTGATCTAAGTTTTTTTATGTCATTGGATCCTCCAAGACCTCTTATTATCGAAGCTACGAGGAGTGGGATAAGAACCATAGCTATAAGCCGTAGAAATAACTCTCCAGGGAGAGCAAGCCACGAAGTAATTACTGCTGCGCGAGCAGGATCCATAAATCCCAGATCCGGACCCATAAAAATTCCTGCAACTACTCCAAGCGCAAGAGCCAGAATTGCTTGTAACCACAATCTCCCTTTTATAATCATCTCTAGCTTATTTGTAAGCCTGGAGAATGGGTCTTTCGGATGAAAGAAAAACATACGCTAATTCTAGCCCTATAATGTGTAGATACAAGGTGATGTTATATTAGCTTTCTCTTAGCATCTACAATTTGTTCTTTTATGCCTCTCAACATATCTAGATATCTATGCTCTTCTTCATCGTCACATGGAAATCTTATAAGTTTTTCTCTAATTTCTTTTATTCTTTTTATAATTTCTCGTCCTAATATGCATAGATCTTCTATTCTCTCAATAATTTCTTTTTTATTTTGATCCAAAGTATTTTGAACAATATCATCCGCCTCTCCCAATCCATTTAAATCATCTGCAACAAAAAATATATCCTCATCTGACATTGCTATACTAAATTTTGAAACTGGCTTATCATCTTCTACAACATCTACTCCACTAATATCTCCAAGAAGGTTACATGTAGCATCATGTGTAATCTGAGGACCTGAAACAACAGCAGTATCATATTCTAATACATGTGTATCTGATTCATCAGAAGAAATAGACATAGGAAACAAATGCTACTCCCCACTTTCATATTCAGTCAAATTTTTATCACTTCTTATCTTCTTCTGCCTTCAACTTTCCTTATATCTTTATCCAATCTTGCAATCTCTTCTCTAAGAGAAGCTCTGAGTTTTAATAAATCTGGCAATTGGGGATCTGCCGAATCTCTTTTCTCAGGAGTTCGATCTGTTCTTTCGGCTCTTGTAGTAGTCATAGGAGGCAAAGGCTACTCCTCAGATTTACACTTAGTCAAGCTTTGACAGATCAGAAAAAGGAATCATGCCCCACCTGCCCACCGAGTCCACTGTGGCTGACGAAGAAAAGCTTAAAATATTACAAGAACACATTTTTAATTTCATAAATGGGGCCAGCCTAGATTCTACCCCGAAGTGCAACACTCCTTGATTTCATGAAATACTTGATGAGGAGTTCGATAGCCTAGTCTTTTTCGTGGTCTATGATTGATCAAATTAACTGCCCACGCAACTTCCCAATGCT
>JABICL010000043.1 GCA_018652265.1 Candidatus Peribacteria bacterium | reverse complement strand
CGCCATATCAGAAATCCGGGAAATCGAGCGCAAACTCAACAATCGACCAATGAAATGCCTTGGCTGGAGAACTCCCTCTGAGGTACTCTCAGCTCACCTATGCAAATCTCAGAGTGTTCGGCTTCGGGCTTGAATTAGCAATAAAAACCAAACTTGACTAATTTGTAAAATGAAGTAGACTTAGATGTCTGATGGTTCTTACATCAGACAAATGGAGTTAACAAAAGCACCAACAGCGGTTGAAAAATCTCCTCAAAATGTACCCACAGTTAAGGTTCCTAAATCTCCTGCTGTGAGAAATGCGTGTATTTTGGTGACCGGGTCTGTTGCTGCAATTAGTAGTATTCCAGGTTTCAATTGGATTACTGGAAGATCAACTGAAAGCGCTGCAAAACCTGTAGCGAGTGACAAAGGGGAAAATATTGATGTAGAGAGTATAGCTATACAATGGGCTAAGGATCAGGTTGAATGGGAGAAGATCGAGGATGATGGACAAATGTGTCGAAGGATGTTGGGCTATGATGATGGACAAGTGGATATTCCAGATGTTCCATTGCCTGAAAATCTAGAAAGAGCACGTGATAATCAAATGCAACTTCAGAAGAATTTACGCTCTGCTATAGCTTCTGGGAATGATGAACAAATTGAAGAGACTCTTTCTGCATTTTGGGAAAATGTGAATAATGAAAATGATGGATTTTTAGTGGAGATAGAAGATATAGAACAGCATTTACGAACTTCAAAAGGCATGAGGTTGGTATTTAATGACATGCAAGAAACATTTATTGCTCTTATAGATTTCCACAGAAGTAGAGGAAATATAGATGGTGCAATTCAGGTAGGGGAGAGTGGTATTGAATTGATTAATGTTGATTGTAGATCCGATATGACACAACAAAAATTGTGTTTGGAGCATGCAATTACTCATTTGGTAAAAGCGCTAGAATCTGGAAATCAGGATGATATGATCGAGGCTCGAAATAAGATTGTGCATGCCACAGGTCTTAATGAGCAATCAACAGAAATTACTCTTAAGGCTAGAGAATTAGATTTGTTAGCCACTTCTTCTATGCTGAACAAGGATCCTGATAATTATGATTTATTTACTGAATATAGAAAAAGTTGGAATCAGGCTAGAAAATCGGTAGGAGATTGGATTTCAGATGAAGATACTCTTAGGGAAGCGCTTTATTATCATGTAAATGGTGATGCGAGTACTGCTTATGGTCATTATCAAAATGTAGCAGATGATAATGGTGATGGGCCTGAAGAGCTGAGAAAACTTGCAAAGTTGCAATCAGAATTAAAAGAAGTAGAACAACAAAAAATCAGTAGTGATATAGAAGTAGTTAGCGTTTCAATGAATTAATTAGAAAATGAAGAATCCTACAGTAATGCAATCTGCCGGCAGTGGTCGAGAGTCGCACAATCCAGAGAGAAGAAAACTTTTTGGATGGGGATGCCTTGCAGCTATAGGTATTACAGGGCTTGTATATAGTAGTAGGGATGCATTATTCAATGGAATTGAGCGTTTTGTAGATAATAGAAGAAATTTACCTGATGTGAAGACTACCAAAAGCAGTGATATAAAGTTGCCAAGTGTTAAATTTGGAGAATTTACTTGTTCTACTCGTTTTTCCGTAAGTAGAAACGCAAAAACTATTTCGGAAGATAATCCATATGGCAATGAAGCTTGTAATTCGTTCATGCAAATTATATCTGATCCTAATAAGGCAGAAGAGCTAGAAGATGGTCGCAATGTACATCTTTTTGTAGGTTTCAATGGTTTTTCTGGAACTGGCCTTCGTTCTTCTTTGAGAAAAAATTATTTAAATAGTTCTAGTTTATCTAAGATAAAGGGTGGATTGGAGGACTATCCGTTTCGAGATGATCTATATAAATCTATGGTTGAAATAATAAGGAGTGGAAAACTTTTGAGTACGGTAGAAAAATATATAGGAAGAAAAATAAAAGCTCCTGTAACAGAAAATAGAATGCCAGATCCAGATGCAGATTTTGTTAATCAGACATTAGATGATTTACTTAAGTCTACACAGGTTATCCCTGTAAGAAGAAGAGATATTTTGCCTGGGACAAATCCTATGGATCCTCGAGAATTACAAAAGCTTTTTATAGTTAGGGTAGCTATGGAACTCGGAGAACATGCAACAGTTGAAGAGTTAAAGGTGGCGCTAGAGCAAGAAGAAAATTGATGCTGGAAGACATGCATAAATGTATGTAGAATTTATACTAATGTCTTATCGGATAGTAAATTCAGCATTAGTCGTACTTCTTATGGTATCCATGTGGACCGCTGGATATTTTACTTCATATAAATTAAGTGATACCGCAAAGGCTCAAGTCCCTTGTGTATGTGGTGATGGAAAAACAGTAAAAAATGATACATGTTCAGAATATTGCGATGATGGAAACGCTATAGAAGGAGATGGGTGTAGTCCAAATTGTCAAACAGAATGTGGTGATTGCGAGGGGGTTATAATCCCATGTTACGATGCAGGAGAAGGCTCTTGGTCTTCAGAGGAATATGGAGGTTACTGTAATAACAATCCTCCTTATACAACACAGACATGTTTCATTACTCCAGGTTCATGTGGTAATGAGAAATGGAATTGTTCCGGTGGAGATGATGAGGATGGTGATGGCTTTACAGACTGTGCTGATCCAGATTGTGCAGGAGATATTCTATGTGGAGGAACAGAAACAGACTGTGCGGATCATTTAGATAACGACAATGATGAACTCTGGGATTGTGAAGATACAGATTGTGCAAGTGATCCTGCTTGTGGTGGTGGGGGAGGAGCTTGTGGTGGTGGGGGAGGAAATCCTTGTGAAGATGAAGATGTATGTGGAGATGGTAGGATTACTGGAATAGAGGAGTGCGATGTAGGTGGAATATGTACTGGAAGTAATAGGGAAGGATATAACGGAAGACATTGTTTCGACCTAGATCCAACTGACTACAGATTTTATGGAGTGCAAAGGTGTGTGGCTACTGGTGGAACATGTGTTCCTAGAGGTGGACATGGATGTACTGCTGATTGCCTAGAGGAGTGTTATACAAATAGTGTTCCATGTTTTACAGATGATGACTGTGGAGATTGTGTAGAGGGAGTTTGCGTTGGTGGAATTTGCCAAGAAGTAAGTACTGCGGCTGTTTGTGGAAACTGGGTAAAAGAAGGAACAGAAGAATGTGATGATGGGAATGCCATAGATGGTGATGGGTGTTCTTCTATGTGTCTGATTGGAGAATCGTGTGATGATTTTGGAGGTTGTGTAATGTCTCCTTGTGCAACTTCTGCGAAGAAATGGCAAATTACGTTTAGTGGGATACAAAACAATGCTTGCAATTTATGTACTACATTGAATACAACTATAGAGCTATTAGAGGGAGTATCGGAAGATCATTGTAGTAATTGCGATCATTGTTGGGTTGCTCCTGAGCTGTGTGATGATGGTACTGGCGCCAAGGATAGGTTGTATCTTAGTTATGATGGAAATGATTGGGTTCTCGTCTATAAAAATAAAACTGGAGCAGGAGAAGAAGATGAAATTTTATATATAGGAACTGGTGCTACCTGGAATTGTAATGGTGTAAATACTATGAGCTGGATTGGCACTACAGAATTTGATTCCTGTGTTTGGCCAGAGGAAGACATAACAGTAACGCCTCTAGGAGAAATAGAATGTACGGATTATGGATGGCCTTAGAATGATGCTCAGTCCATCATTGCCATTTCTACTCTTCTTGCTGAGTTTGCTAGCTCTATTGTTTGTTGGATATTTTGCAATGTTTCTTCGAAATTTCCCGATTCATCAAATTCTTCTGTTACTATTTCAATAGATTCTAGATTTCGATGTGCTGCGTACAAATATCGCCAAGCAATTGCTTCTGCTTCACTGCTCATTGATTCTTGCGCACGATCAATTGCAGTTCTTGCTGTAAGAATCGATTTCTCAAATTTTTTCAGAGATCTTCCTTCTGAACTTAATTGGCTGCCAACAGCATAAGATGTAAGCCATGCAATATTACTATTTTTCGTAAGTGTTAAATCTGCTTTTTCTATAGCTTCGAACATCATCTGAGATTCTATAGCTAACATTTCACTTCTTTTGCTCTCGGATGGTCCATTTTCATTTGATCCTACAAAATTTCCACAGTTATCACCTGCTCTTAAGAAGCTTGCTGGAGCGCTTGAGATAATAAAATCTCCTATTACAGATGAGGTGTCTTCTGCCCCTTCTTTTTCTTCAAGTATTTTTACTAGTTGGTCTGCAAGATTGTTTGAACCTTCGCTTACTAATCTTTCTGCTTCTTCATATGCAGCTATTTGTGCTTCTTCTACATGTGGTAGATATCTATCTATATCAAATCCTCTTTGATTAAAAGTCTGTGCAGTTTTTCTATGTGGAATTGCTTTTGCTAAATCAATATATTCACCATTTTGTACTGCTTCAATAATTGTTTGCATGTCTGTTTCATCATTTTCTAGTAGAGCATTAGGTACTTCTATATCTAGATTGAGATATTTCTTGGTGAGTGGTCCAAGTGCTTTGGAAACTTTTGAATTAAATTCAAAGATTTTAGCAGTAATTTCTTCATCAAGTGCTTGGAGTGCCCTTCCAGGATTTTCTCGCACTGTATTTACTGCAAATTTTGTAAATTTAAATATTCCTAATGCCGCAAGTAATCCAAGAGTGGATAGCACAATTGTTCCAATAACAGTGCTTTTGCTTTTATTCTCTTTCCTTTCCAAGGAATCTCTTGCAGCCGGAGGAGTTGCTATTCCACTACTCATAGCAAACCTAATGTTAATCTAATATTTCATTTTGTCAAGTATCCTTTTTATGCATGAAAAGGCAGATTTGCACCCAAAATTAGCCATATATTCATCATTTGTTTGTTCTGGACAAATGCCAAAAATATTCTATTCTAGCTTAGACAAGAGTGCTTGTCATTGGCCTTTGAAAACTTCGGAGAAATAGATGACTCATGGTGTAGTGGGTCAGAAGATAACCGATGCCTTGTGCATGTTGCATGGGGTATAGTCGCCACGTTTGAAGGAGTTGTTACGATGAAGAAGAGAAATGGTTTCACGTTGGTTGAGTTGGTCGTTGTTGTAGCAATTACAGCTTTAATGTTTGGGCTTCTGGCGCAGGCAGTTCTGGCTGTAGTAGAAACATCGCGATGTAATCAGTGCATAGACAATCTGCGGAGCATAGGCGTTGCTCTGCAAACTTACCATGAAGTGAACGCATGCTATCCGCCTGCGGATCTTCGTATTCCAGAAAAGGGAGTGGATCGAGTATGGTCTTGGACCGGGTTGCTCATCCCTTACTTCGGAGAAGCAGAAAAATATGCGGATTATTGGAATTTAGGACTCGTATCTCCTTCAAAGAATTTGTCGGAGTTGCGAGAGATGCAGTCGCGATTTATGTGTCCAAGTGATGGCAGCTCTTTTATCAACAATGAGAGGGGAGGCCTTCCAAAAGGGAACTATGTAGGTATAAGCGATACTAAGCCTGATGATCGATGCCAAAATACTTTCTTTCGTAGAGATGGAGTGCCAAACAATAGTGATGATTTGGATGATGCTGTAGGTCTCATAATTATGCTCATAAGTGAACGAGCTTCGCAGAATGTGCGCTTCAAATCGAAATCACAGCCTATGGCTGCAACTTCCTTTGTGAGAAGAAAGTATAATCCACATTATAATCCTTACCACAAGTATGTAATGTGCAAAGATGCAATGCGGATATCCGACAACATGTCTCTAATTGGTGAGTCATTTGGAGTTGATGAATCCTCTCCAGTGTCGGTAGGCAGTGCTCATTCCAGAGGTGCGAACTGCTTAGAGCCAGATTGGGGGGTGCGCCTTGTTCCACACTGGAGTGAAACGGGTCATATGGCACTATGGTCAAAATATTCTGAGTGATAATCTCCGAAAAACTAAAGGTCAGTCAAAGGCTCTGCAACTTTGTTTGTAGAGTCTTTCTGGTATGTTATTTATTTTTCACAACCATCGTCCTACAAATCATGTCGTGTAAGGCTAATCTCTTTTTAGTAAATATGATGATTACAGCAGAGCCTGAGTGAGCAAGTGTGAGGAATGCAGATATTGCACGCAGTGCAGACCTCATATACGACATGCTTTCTCCTTCTGTAGTTACTACTCTGATTTGCATAGCAATTTTACCAATAGTGTTTTTTCCGTTTGCCTGCAATATTGTGAAATAAATTATTTGTGTGGCTATATAAACAAAATACAAAGCATAAGTTTCCCTATGCTCTAATGCGGTCCAAGGTATTTTTGTTATAAAATAGAAAACCAAAAAAGTTGTTAGATATATAATTAGAAAATCTACAAAAAAAGCAAAGAATCTTTTTATAAGTCCAGCAGGATTATTATTCATAGTCATGATAAGAATATTATTTGCTACAAAAAGCATGTGCTGCATTCAAAATCTTTT
>JABICL010000045.1 GCA_018652265.1 Candidatus Peribacteria bacterium | reverse complement strand
GCATTGGGAAGTTGCGTGGGCAGTTAATTTGATCAATCATAGACCACGAAAAAGACTAGGCTATCGAACTCCTCATCAAGTATTTCATGAAATCAAGGAGTGTTGCACTTCGGGGTAGAATCTAGGCTGACCCCATTTATGAAAGTAAAAATGTGTTATAGATATAAATAGGTGCTTGACATAATCTCAGAATTAGGTTAATTTAACCTCCTTTATGAAATCCTCTTCTACATCCTTTTCTGGCACATCTACACGGATCTCGTTCCCCTGTGGGAATATAAGTAGAGCCCGTGAGATTCTGAATCATCTTACAGAAGAAAGACTGATTGCTGGTGGGACAATAATTCAGGCTGAGTCTGTGAATTGGATTGGCGGAGATATGGAAAGGTCTATAAATAAAAATGCGATTGCATATACGACTATAGAAAAATTGCCACTCATAAGAGATAGATTAGAAATTATGTACGGAGAAACTGCTCCAGAGATTTCACAGTTTGTAATGCAAAATGAAAAGAAGTCTGTGGAGGGGTGGATAGAGAGGAATACTAGATAGAGTAGTGTTTTGTGCTTCGACACATACTTCGTCTCCTAGAACTGAGGCTTCACTTCGTTCTACCTCCAGTTCTACTCGCTCAGTATGGCTCAGCATGACATGTTCTCAACTATGTTCTTTAGTTTTTTTCTGAATCTCTCCCCAGAAAACTTTTTCGCATGTTCTTTTATCAAATTAGAATCAAAATTAGAGTTTTCAAATTCATCCATAGCATTAATCAAAGATTCAGAGGTGTGGTCCGTGAAAAATATTCCAGTTTCACGATTTATTACAGTATCTAGCACTCCACCTTTTCCATATGCAATTACAGGAGTTCCACAAGCTTGAGATTCTAATGGAACTATTCCAGCATCCTCCTCTACGGGGAACAGGAAGGCGCGAGCTTTAGAATATAAATCAGATAATCCTTCTTCTGGAATGTAGCCCAAGAATTCAACTGTAGGTCCTGCTATTTTTTTGAGATGTGCTTCTTCTGGGCCAGATCCTGCAATTTTTAATCTAAATCCCTTTCTATTTGCAGCCTCTATAAGCAAATCTACTCGTTTGTATGGAACAAGTCTTCCAAGAGCTAAGAAATAATTTTCTTTAGGTTCAGTGTGATTAATTTCAAAAAATTTGTCGTTTACCGGTGGGGGCAAAACGATACTATCTCTTCCATATGCTCTTTCTATTCTTTTTTGAGTAGTTGATGAGTTTGCAATAAATTGATCTACACGCTTTGCAGTTGTTCTATCCCAATGCCTTAATTTTTTTAGATTCCATTTAGCAAAAGATCTAAATGGCCCAAATAATCCAAAATCATCTAAATACTTTTCTTCCATTTCCCATGCATACCTCATTGGAGTGTGGCAGTAGCAAATGTGCTTAGCAGAAGAAGGGGGAATCAGTCCTTTTGCCACTGCATGTGAAGAGCTAATGATAGTGTCATATTTACTCAGATCCCATGATTCAACAGCCTTTGGCATAAGTGGGAGAAGGAGTCGGTGCTTTTTTATTATTGAATAATATTTTTGAAGTGATGATGTATGAATCTTTAATTCCTTTTCGGATAGTCCTTTTGTTTCGGATTCATCGTATACTACTGTAAAGATATCAGCTTCTGGCCAAAGTTTTATCATCTCCGAAATTACTCTTTCTGCTCCTCCGAGAGTTACAAGCCAGTCGGTAGTGATAGCCATTCTCATATTGCTATATTGTCACATAAGAATAAATGCTCAAACCATCTCGTCGACTTCCTCGGAAACTGCAACGCCCCACATCGGAGCTATCGCGCCGTACGGCACAAAAATTGCTTAGAAAGAAGAAAAAGGGGGTTTCTAAAAATGCTGCAAAATATTCAAGACACTTTAGGAGAATATTCTCTGGAATCAAAGAATCATTCTCGCAGCTCAAGATTTGGTGTGCTGTATCAGTGGGGGTGTTTGTATTGATAATAATTTCATACTTTTTGTTTTCTGATACTTTCAAAGTCTCTTCTATGCATGTAGCCAGACAAGATAGAAGGGTAGATGTGGAAGAGATTCAAAAATTGCTAAAACCATTTTTTGGAAAACATATTTTATTTGTATCACCACTTCTCATAGAGCACACTATCCAATCAGAGTATCCAGAAGTTTCTCGTGCGGATGTGGGTAGGAATTTTCCGAATGAGCTTTGGGTGAAGTTATACATGGATGACATTTCTGCAGAAGTATCTGTTGGAGATCCAGATGGCACAGAAAATGAAGCTACAGAAAATGCATGGAAGCCTGATTCTAGCTTGGAAGAAGAATCAGGTTCTAGATATAAATACCTTTCAAAAGAAGGGGTTTATTTGGAATACCCATTTGCCATTGCCTCAAATGAAGATGAAGAGATGCTCAAGCTTTATTTAGTCGATTGGGCAGTTAAGCCAGAAAAAAGACAAAGGCTTATAAAAAAAGATGTGCTAAGTGATATAAAAAACGCAAAGAGAATCTTGGAAGAGACATTTGGTCATAGTGTGTCTTTTATAACATTTTATTTAAGTGCACAGGAGTTTCATATAAAAACAGAAGGTGTAATTTTATGGTTTGATTTAGCAACTCCAGTTGCCGCACATATAGATAGATATAGACAATTTTTGAAGGCAGTTCCTTTGGAAGAAGTAGAAGAATATATAGATCTAAGGCCTCATGACAGGGTTATTCATAGGTAGTAGAAATCATTGTAATCTTGGGATTTATATGTGATTTTCCACTACAATAATCTTAATGTTTAGGGCTATATCCTCTCTTCTCCTGTTCGGGGCGCTTTCTCCTGTAGCGCCGTTTGCACAGAATCAAGAGGTATCTGATTTGATAACAGTGGCATCTCCACCTATAGAATCCAGAATAAGCGTATCAGAGATAAGTGCGAGTGGTGCTCTTGTTGTAGATGTGGATAGCGGCAAGGTAATTTATTCTTATGCAGCAGACCTTAAAAGGCCAATTGGAAGCTTGGCAAAAATAATGACTGCGATAGTTGTTTTGGAAGAATTAGATTTGAATGAAGTTGTAGTAATTCCAAAAAGCGCACAAAAAGTAGAGGGTAATGTAATTAGATTGCTTCCAGGAGAAAGATATACAGTTAGAGATTTGTTACTTGTACTTCTTGTTGCCTCTGCAAATGATGCGGCTCATACACTTGCCATTCATCACAGTGGCGACATAGAAAGTTTTGCAAAGGTCATGAATGAAAGAGCGGAAGTCTTGGGCTTACGTAAAACACATTTTGATAATCCAATTGGATTTGATAGTACGAATCAATATTCAACTCCTAGAGAACTTGCATGGCTATCTATGTATGCACTTAAAAATGAAACTCTTAGAGAGTTTGTTTCCAAGAGAAGTGCAACCATTAGGGATTTAGCAAAAGAACATACTATTACTGCATATAACACAAACAGATTATTATCCTCGCATCCTTCGCACTTTTTTGGGTTAAAAACAGGAACTACAGATGGGGCAGGACAATGTCTTATATCTCTTGCATACGACAGAGGAAAACCATATCTATTAGTTGTTCTGAAAAGTGCAGATAGGTATGAAGATACACTCCGACTATTTAGATCCATTTCTGCATCAAACGCATGAAGACAATAAATCAGCTTAGGTTTTTGATAAGAGCAGTTGCCACTTCTGCGCTTTTTATATCACTTTTTGTGCCTCCATATGTTCCACATGCTGCTTCAAATGAAGATTTGCCTGTGCAAGAACTTGCCTCTGGACACTTTTTGATGGTCGAAGAGGGGTTTGTAATGAAAACAGCATCTATCTCTGAGGCAGGTCACAGATTGGCATACAATAAAGGTATATCCCATACTGTTGGAGCGAAAGAAAGCCTAAGTTCTATAGGTGATCTTTATGGAATATCTATAGATACAATTAAATGGGCAAACGATATAAAGAGTAATTCAGTATTGCATCCGGGAGATATTCTTCGTGTTTTGCCTGTAGATGGGATATTGCATAAAGTTGGAAGAGGGCAAAGTCTTTCCAAGGTTGCGATACTTTACGATATAAATATAGAGACTATTGAAAAGCAAAACCAAATACATGGTGGGCGAATCTATGCAGGACAAGAAATAATAATTCCAGGAGGTACTCCGTTGATTGCAAAGACAAAACCAAATGTTACTGTTGCATCTGTATCTAAAAAAATAAAAGCAAGCCCACCAAAGGCTACGCAGCCACCAAAGGCTTCACCTCCAACATCTTATGGAGTATTACAAAAACCATGTGATTGTACTTATACACAAGGTTATCATCCTGGGCATTATGCAATAGATCTAGCTAGATCTGGAGGAGGTCCTATTTTTGCAGCTGAAGATGGAATAGTTATTCGTGCAGATTATGGATGGAATGGAGGATATGGAAATGTGATAGAAATAGATCATGGAAATGGCTTAGTTACTCTTTATGCACATAATAAAGAAATACATGTAAGAGAAGGAACGGCAGTAAGGCGTGGAGATGTTATTGCAAGCATGGGAAACACAGGTCGTGTTTATGGTAAAACAGGAATTCATCTACATTTTGAAACTATCTTAAATGGAATAAAGAAGAGTCCGGTACTTTATATACAATAGGTAAATTAATTGTGTGAAAAAATTTCCATCTACATAGAAGGATGGAAAGGATGGAAAGGATGGAAAAGAGTGAAAGGATTAAAAGGAGGAGCTCATGTTTGATAATAATGACATTTCCTTTCACTCCTTTAAATCGTTTAAATCCTTTCCATCCTCTTTTTTAGCGTCCTCTATCTAACCTCTTTCCTTCTTCGGTATTTAATTCTCTCATTTCTATAGGAGCATTGAAATGGAATGAGGTTCCATTATCTTCATCGCTTTCGAACCATATCTTTCCTCCCCATGCTTCTACTATAGATTTAGTGATGTAGAGTCCTATTCCAGTGCCATCTGTATCTGATTTAACTACATTGTCTGCACGGAATAATTTTTCGAAAACTTTGTGTTGCTGAGCTTTTGGAATTCCCATTCCATCATCTTTGATAGTTAGGATGAATTTGTCTTCCTCTACTTCTACTTTTACTCGCATAGCTTTTCCTTCTGGAGTGTATTTGACGGCATTACTCGCAAGATTTTCGATTGCTATTTGGAGTAGCTCTTTATCTGCTTTTATATTTAAGTTTTCTGGCACATCTTCTATGAGCTCCATATTTTTATTCTGCATCTGTGGTTTAAGCTCACCTAAAGTGCTTTCGATAAGATCTTTTAGATTCACTTCTTGTGGTTCTATTTTCAGGTGTCCAAGTTCTATTCTGGATACATTTAGAAGGGAATTAACCAGATCTGCCATTCGTCTGTGCGAGTCTACTATCTGCTGTACATATTCTTTTTGATCAGGCTTCAAGCCATCTGATTCATTATGTATTAATTCTGTATACCATCCTATGGCAGTAAGAGGAGTTCTAAGCTGATGAGAAGTTAGAGATATAAATTCAGATTTCATTCTATCTATACGCTTTTCTTCTGATACATCACGGAATGTCACAACTATTCCGCGCATTTCTGTCCCTACCATGAACGGCACTGCTGTAATTGCTATTGGGAATTTTTCTCCATTTCTTCTTTCACATTCATAAGAATCTGTAGGAAATGTTCTTACTGGGCGTTTTTTATCTATTACTTGTTGTACTAAGTGCTCATTTGGTGGAATTAATTTATTGCCAGCTCCACGAATGCTAAGCACAGATGTGAAATGACCATTTATAATTTGCCCCTTTTCCCATCTGAGAAGATTTTCTGCTGATTGATTGCATGCAATTACTTTTCCATCCAAATCTACAGCTAAGAATCCTTCTCCTATGCTCTCTATGAGAGCTTCATCCTGACTGTGTTGTTCTGCTAGTTCTTGTGTTCTTTCTTTTACTTTATGTTCCAATGACGAATATGCTTCTTCTAGGCGGGTAGCTAGTTTTTTTACTTCGGCATCTAGTACTTCTAATTCGTCTCCAGTAAATATGCTTCTTTTATGAACAAAGTGTCCTGCATTTAGGTGTTCTAAGCTGTCTCTTAGTTTCCATATTGGTCTAACTACATCGTGAGATAGTCTGAGTGCAATAAATACTATAAGAAGAATCAGGAGAGCAGTGGTTCCACTTAAGGCTGATATAAGCAGAGTGATAGGTCGGTAAATTTCGTCCTCATTTACTTTTGCGATTAGTCCAAGTCCAATATCTGATAAATAGTGGTGGGCTGCTACTACCTTTGTTCCATTTTCATCTTTTGCTCTTAGTATCCCCTCTTGTCCAGAGGATGCCATGGCACATAAAGATTGTGATGCTTCTGCATCTTCTACCATGTCATCTATTCCCGAAACATTCATTACACCTAAATCATGTAAGAACGACAAAGGCGAGACTTCCTCTTTTTCTGGATCTGTATTTTCTTTTACAGGGGGCAGCGCTCCATGGATGGAAAAAATGCTCCACTTTGGATTGAAGCAAATATTTGCTTGTACCTCTTTTTCTAAGAGTAAGAATTCTCCAGTCTTTCCCAAACTTGTTGCATTGGATGCGACTTCATAAACTGGCCTTAAATCAAATTCTGCGATCAGTACTCCAAGCAGCTCTCCACCTTTTTTTCTTATCGGTGCAGAAGCCAAATGACTCTTTTTGCCTTCAGATACATGTAGAGATCCTATGTATGCACCCCTCATTCCTCTCTCGAAAGAAGCAAAGTGTGACATATTATTTCCTTCTCGTGGTGAATCTGTAGAGACTCTCACAATACCATTTTCATCTAGTACTAGAATACTAAGAAGACCTCTTGTTACTTCTGTCTGATGAACTAGGTGATTTCGAATAGACTCTGTATTTTCTGTGTTAGAGAATCCAGATATAGCATTATCTGCAGAAAGAAGCCTGGCTATGTTTCTGTGTTCATTTGTTATTTGTCTTATGAATTCTCCTTTCTCTTCTGAGAGGAAAAGTAGATCTGCAGTTATATTTTGTTCGATAGTATCTTCTGCAATTATCACAGAGAAAAATCCTGTAGCTATGATTGCTACCCCCACAAGGATAGTGAATCTAAGGAAGATTTTATTGCGCAGAGGTGTTTTTACGTGAATTTTTTCCAAGATATTGATTTCAGAATTATCCCTATATTTTAGCATAAATTAGCCATTTTTGGTAGTCATTACCTCAACAGTGCTGAAACCCCAGTGGCGTAATTTCTTACTCTTATATCTGAACTAAATGACATTATTTGTGTGATCAAAGAGGCAAGTTCAGATCTGAGGATTTGATCGTTTGGACCTGAAGTGGTTATTGATTTATCCAATATTCCATTATGTTCTGCGAATGACACATAATCTGAATACCAGCCGTTTTGATCCAAGTCTCCATAAGCAAATCTGTCTGCGGAATAGTTTTCTGGAATTAAGTTCGCGGCACGCATTAGGATTGCGATAGTTTCTAGCGTCGTTACTTTTTCAAAAGGCTTCACAGAATTGTCTTCGTATCCTTCTACAATTCCATTTGAAAGAGCTGTGTAGAAAATTCTGGTAGCTAGATCCATTGCTGGGTCATCTGGATATCTTTTTCTTGGAAGATCAGTGAACTCTGTGTTCCCCACGGGAATATGGTCATATATGGATATACAATTCGATATAAGAGCTGTTTTTACTGTATCTAGCCTGGAGGCGCCAGAATCAGGATTAAAAGGAAATACGCCCCCTCCAGATCTAGTTTTGTGGTTTCCACTTCCACCTATGACATAATCACCACCTGAAGATATTTTTGTGTTTTTTAGTAAGTTTATGGATTTAAATGCAGCATTGTTTTCATGCACATCCGAAAAATTAACATTGCGACTATTTGCATAAGAAAGGCATGAATTTATTTTCGGAGAATTGTCTTCACAAGACAGGCTATAATTTTCAGTTTTTAAATCTCCATTTAGTGCGACTGGAGAGTATTCAAATTGATTCTGACTGAAAGTTTGTGATGGAAAATTTATTCCAGACACAAAACTGGATATTTCACTTTTTGGATTTATTGCCATTGAATTTATAAGTAGAGCGCTAAGCTCAGATCGACTCATTGCACTACTTGGTTCAAAGTCATTATCTATAAGATTATTTGCTTTGGCGAAAGATACATATGGCTCATACCATTCATGTTCGTATAAGAGAGTAACATTGTCTGGCATAGAGCCAGATGCTCTAAGCAGGAAAGTGAGCAGTTCTACATTGTTTACCTTTTTGTTAGGTCGTGCTGAATTGTCCGGATATCCATGAACTATTCCGTGTTTTGCTGCTGTATAAAACACGCGTGAAACAAAGTTCATGTAAGGATCTTTTGAATTTGTGTGCCTAGGGATATCTTCAAATAAAAATTCTGTTTGAGGAATTTCTTCTTCTATAGGTATGCAATTTGTTATGAGAGCGAGTTTAACTATTTCGAATCTAGATGAATTTCTGTTTGGGCTGAATGGAAATTCGAGATTGCCGTCCTCATTTTTGCCTGTAGAAGGATTGCCATCACCACTTAATATAAAATCTCCAGATTCTTTTATTTTGGTTTTTCTAAGTATTTCTATAAATCTCTTATTTGGATCATTTTCTATATCTGTAAACAGAAGTTTTCTGTTTTGATCTAGATCAAAACATACATTTATATCTTCTTTTGAAACAAGATTTATAAATTTTTCTGGTATTTCGCATCCTTCTGCATCTATATCTGGAATATGTGAAATGTTTTCTTCTCCACTTATAGCTACAGCTTCAAGTTCAGGATTCTCCCATTTAGAAGCATGTCCTTCTACATCATTTTCTTCTATATCAACACTTCCCTCTTCGTTCTTACTCGGTGTGTATTCTGGCTCAGGGTTATCATTATTTTCTTCGGGGCTTCCACCTCCTCCACTAGTAACTTCTTTTTTATAAGACACTGGTATTTCTGTGTGTAATTCATTTTCTCCATTTTCTGCATTTGTATCGGATTTTGTGTTTATAGATGTAGTAACTGTAATAGATGGAAATGCAGAGTCTGTTGTATTGAAAGATACTTTTATTTCAGGCATTTTTGATTTTGCAGGAACGATTTCCTTATATGTACATAAGAAAGATTGTCCTTTTGTAGAACATTCCCAATTTTCTCCGTTTATGGAAGCTATAGGCAGTCCTCCTGGTAGAGTTCCGCTTACTTGTACCACTCCTACTGTAGGTCCTGTTCCTATATTTTCTGAACGTATGATGATTTGCCCCATTTTCCCGACTACCAAATCTACAGGAACAAAAGTGGTTATAGTTACATCGGGTGACGCATAAATATAACTTACAGTTATGTGCGCAGATGTAGAAAGGCTAGATTCTGTGTCTAAATTACCTCCTCCAGAAAAAGAAGATACAGCATCAGCGCTTAATGGAAGTATTAAGTTATCGCTTCCTGTAAAAAGATTTTTATCTGATTCTGATAGTGGATCTAATACATAAGTTCCTGAACTTGTGTCTGCAATTATGTGTGAAGCTCCAGAGCTTCCAGTAAAATCAGCTGATCCATCGAATTTGGAGAAGATATTATCTTTTTCAGAATTTGGGGAGTGTGTAAGAAGTTCAGATCCATCTGGACGCTTGAGAACAATTTTTGCAGCAAGATTAGAAACTACATTTGCAGCAGAATTATCCAAGCTTTCTATAAGTAAGGTGCCATGAATACTAGATTGCATAGAAAATCTCACTCCAATAAGCATCCCTAATTTTGCAGAAAATTTGGGGACCGATATAGATCTGCTCCAGTTAGTTTTTGTAAGCGGAATTTGTACGGTGTGATGTACTGTTTGTGCATAAACATTATTCGAACATAAAAACAGCAAATTTGTCGTCAGGAAGCTCAAAATTAGCCGTCTTTTCATGGAGGTACTATAGCCCAATTTACCTACTTACTTCTATGGTCTCGTCGAGTTCAGCATCTACAGCAGAGATGGTAAATCTTTGTTTATTGCGAATTATAAAATATCTTGAATGTTCATTTGATGAATCGCCATCTTTTGATTTGGGATCTATAGGTACTGACACCATATATGTTCCTACAATTCTGTTTATATCAAATAATCCAGTACAACTACCAGTTAGGGCATCTCCACATATTTCTTGTGAAGAATCTGGAGAAGTGGGGATTGTATACAAAAGAAAGAGATCATTATCTCTGGAATATTCTATGATTGCATCTGCAATTAGCGATATATCATGTTTTCTGGTTGTATTCCTTGCTTCTGCAAACCATTCAGCTGGGTTTAATGCAAATAGAACTATTATAAGCAGCATTACTGCAATCATAAGAACTGGTACAAATTCAAGAAGTGTAAACCCACTGTGTTTATGATTTTTTATCATAATATATTTCACATCCTATCATCTATCTCACAGCGCCGATAATTGAATCATTCTCTGCATTTGGAGCTGCCACTTCAAATCTTCCAGGCGCAATAGATCTAACCAGGTAGTCAGTTCTCAATTGTTCTATTGCAGAAGATTCATCATCTCCTGGATCTTCTGGAATGCTGGCAATATATGCACCGCTTAGATGTCTACTCCAAACGCATGTTGAAGTAACACAGTCAGTTAAAGATATATCACCTTTGCACATATTTTTGAAATTTGAATTTATGATGCATGCATCATTTAGGATAGATCCATCGACTGTGACTGGCTGAAAAAGTCCATTTGCATCTATTGCGTATTGGCCAAAGGCATTAAGAATAGTATTTACGTCGAATTTTCTTTGGGTGTTTCTAGCATCACCCATTTGTTTTCCTGGGTTAATTGCGACTATAACTATTCCAGCCAAAATACCCATTATTGCTATTGCCAGAAGTAGCTCTACTAGAGTGAAGGCTTTGTGTTTAGACATGTGCTTATTTTATAACAAAAAACAGGTAATAGAAAAGGGACCTTTTTTAGGGGCCCCTTTTAAGAGCAAATCTCTATCTAGTTACAGCAACCTCGCTGTCTTGTTCAGGATTACAAGCTTCGACAGTAACACGATTGCTTACCGATCGAATAACATACGATGTTTCAGAACTTGCTGCTAGACCTGTACTACCAGTTGCATAACGTGGGTCTGCAGGAATATTAACAAGATATGTGCCAGAAAGTGCACGAAGCTCCAGACAGTCATCTTCTACAGTGTAGCCTGAGCAATTATTTTCTAGATCGTCACATTCTGTTGTTGCAGCTCCGAGCTGTCTCCAGTTGCCGTCTACACAGTCATCACCAGCTGGATCACAAGGCATAGAACCATTGTTATCAATGGCAAACTGCCATACAGCGTTTAGGATAGTATTTACGTCGCTACGTCTCTGAGCATCGCGAGCATCCCCAAGCTGTTTGGTTGGGTTGATTGCAACAATAACTATAGCTGCGAGAATTGCGATAATACCGATAACGAGCAGGAGCTCAATAAGGGTGAAACCTTTATATGATTTGTTCATAGAAAACTTGGGGGAAAGAAAAACACGAACTATTAGAGGAAACTCTATCAGTTCACCTCTACTTTAGTCTAGATGTGGTTAACGCAACATACATTGCCTGTGAAGCAATTTTATGTTGAAACAAACTAAAAACTAACAACTTCTGTCCATCTGATGGCATTAACCGATTCTCCAGTTGGTCTACTTGCAACGACTTCAATATATTTGGTTATGCTTTGAGCAGAATTTGTTCCCGATACTTTTATTTTCCAGTGCACTCCTCCACCTAGATTTTCTATATCCAATACTTTGCAAGTCCCATTTGGAAGTGCAATTGTTTGATCGCAAAGCGCCGAAGGAGATGTACATGGAGATATTTCTAAATCTGATATTCTTTGCAGTGCAAGTTCTGCGCAGGCATCTGCGAGAAACAACGAAATCCTTCCTTCCCTTGTATCTCCACTATTTAGTATAGAATTTAAGCTTGTGGCAAGTAGGATAAGTACAGTTGCAGATGTGATAGCACTTACTATTAGTACAGACAGCAGTGCTATGTAGCCCGATTTTGTGGCATAGAAAAATTTCATCAATCACTGTCTAAAATAATAAGATTTGTTCCATCGATATCATTTCCTCCAACCATAAATATTTTATGATCACTACTTCTGTAGTAGATTCCCTTATCAACATTTAATCCTGCAGTTATGTTTCCACTGTAAACGACACGACTTGCATCATCTATATCGTGCACATTTCTTACATCATGAATTCGAAGATAAAAATTCACACTGGATTGCTGAGTGTTTGTTGCCATGAATAAATATCCATAAGAAGAATTAGTTGCTATATCATTTATAGCTGCACTCGTATCGCTATCCCCTCCTATATCAAATTTATCTGCTGGCGATGGGCTACTTATGCTGCTTGCTAAATCGTATGAATACAATTCATATGGTCCTGTGCCAACTACTCCTATGTATGCACCTGTGCCAATGATTGCCACTGCGGTTCCTCTTATATTTGAATCGGTGTCTCCACCACCTGTCATGTTAGATCCTGTAAGGCTAACGACTGTTAGTTCTTGTGCACTGTAATTCGTTGCAAGATATGCATATGGATTAGAATTATCTGTAATTGCATCTGCTGCATATATATTTCTATTTCCGTCTACTGCTGAGTCGTAAATAGTATCGGTTGCACTATCAGAAATTGTGGGAGGATTACTGATTGTGACTAATGTTGGGTCTTCTTCTATGTCAAAAACATAAAATTCAGCTGCAGCAGCGTCATATTCTTTAGATACTAATAATCCAGTGCCTGTTATAGATACTCCATAAATTGCACTATTAGATTGAAAATTAATTTCTTCTGTACAACAAGTAGCAGTTAATGGATTTGTGATGTCAATTATTTTTAATTCATCACTAGTATCACTTGTCCCGACGTAGAGATAGTTATCTTTTATTGCGACATCATAAGCAGGTCCTATCCCTGTAATTGATCTGGAGTAAGTTGGGTTATTTAAATCCGATATATCAAATATTACAATGCTTCCTATGGTTGATTCAGCTACGAATGCATAATTTCCTGATACTGCTATTTTTTCTAATGTAGTTCCAGCGGGTCCTGCAATAGATCCTGTGAGGGTTGGAGAAGACCAAGTTGGAGACTCTGCTACAGTTTGCCAATTGGTTATATATGTACTTAGTGAAACTGTTTTTGTCGCTCCCGATAAATCACTCCATGTAATAGTTGATGAAATCAATCTTTGATCTTCATCTGCATTGGGATTTGAAAATTGAATGGTTCTAGTAAATTTACTATCAATTGTATTTGCAGAGCTAGTTATTTCCCATGCTCCAGTATTACTAAGCTCTACTCCATAATCTGAATTTAAAGTTTTTGAACTAATTTCCTGATATCCCCCACTACCATTTCTTATAGATTTCATTGCAACTAATCCTTCGGATGCTAAATGGGCAGCTCGTACACGATCACCACTGGTATTTGTTCCACGATGACCTTCTAGAATTCCAGTGCTAAAAGCAGCAACCACAGCACCAAAGATTACTATTGCAAGCATTGCGTCTATAAGTAGAGACCCCCTTTTTGTTTTGTGGAGCATGCAACAAATTCTAGCATAAATTAATAAGAGCGCTTAACTACGAATCATAGTATGACCGCATGTAAAAAAGAAAGATGGAAAGGATTTAAATGATTTAAAGGAGTGAAAGGAAATGTCATTATCATCGAATATAAGCTTCTCCTTTCAATCCTTTCACTCTTTTCCATCATTTTAATCTTTGCTGCCTATAGGGTAGTTAAATTTTTTTTCAATATTTCTATGTAAATCTACTATCTCTCGATAACCCCTTTTCCATTCATATGTATATTTTTTGTTTCATCTCCCATTCTTAGAATTATCGCTCCACTAAAACTAGATGGAGATGGATTGCCCGTTAGTCTCTCAAAGACTAATCCAGTGTTTACATTTTTCATTTTTAGATAAAGACCTCCGTCTATAGCTATATTTTCATTTATTTCATATATCTGATCAGTACCCTTTCTATTTGCAAAAGTAGCTCCAGAAAAAACAACCACAGAGCCAGTTTGCAAAAATACTCCATACTGAGATCCTCCAATCGCATTTTGTGAGAGAGTTTGAGCTCTTCTAAATGCTTGTATAACTGTGTTTTCAGCGCTTCGCAGAGAAGCCCTCTGAACTGCTCCGCTAGCAATGACAAGGCTTAGGCTAAGCATTATAGAAAGTATTCCTATAGTTAGAGCTACTTCGAAAAGTGTAAATCCATTTCTTTTATAAATTCTTTTCACAAAAAGACTTTAGCTGTATTTCGCTATCCGCTCAAATTACCAACTACAGAATATATTGGCATGATTATGGAGAATGCTATGAACGATACCATTCCGGCAATAACTATAAGAAGCATTGGCTCCAATATAATAGGTAGCTTTTGTGCAGTTTCTTCTGCTTTCTTTTGATATATATCAGAAATTTTTGCAAGAACATCAGACAGTCTTCCAGATTGTTCTCCTGTAACTATAATTTGTTGAACAGATACAGGAAGAATACTTTTACTATTTTTGATTTCACTAAAACTTTTTGCAAATGAGTCTCCTATCTTTATATGCTCAGTGAGCTGGAAATAAAACTTTTTATATCTCCACATACTGGTTACATTTGCGAGTGACGTTAGAGCTTCTACTGGAGCAACTCCTGCTTCGAGCAGACTTCCAAGAATAATTCCAAACCTAGCAACACTAGCATGTTTGATTAGTGATTTAACTCCAGGTATTTGTAAAGAAAACCATTGTCCTACTATTTTTAGTGATGTGAATTTCATAAAGAATCCCACAACCAACATTAAGCCAAATGTAGATGGAACAACAACAATTCCATGATTTGTGAAAAATTCCGATATAGCAATTACAGCGCGCGTAGTAGGAGGAAGTTCAACATTAAGCGCGAAAAGAACTCCTACAAGTTGAGGCAAAATAAACCATGAAAGACCAAGAGCAATTACTACAGTAAGAAATATAACTATAGAAGGATAGATCATAGCCATTTTCACTTTTTGTTTCATTGCCTGATCTTTTTCATCTTGTTTTGCAAGATTTTCTAAGTTTTCAGCTAGGCTTCCAGATTCTTCACCTATGCGTACAAGTGCAATTGTGTATGGAGTGAAAAAAGCTTGATGATCCATTGCTCTCCATAAAGCAGTTCCATTCTCTACATCCTGATGAATTTTTTCTATAAGCTTTTTCATTGGTTTCTTCTGTGCTTCTTTTTCAAGAGTGTCGAGAGCTCCAATAACTTGTAATCCTGCTCCAAGCATCATTGCTAGATTTTGTATAAAGGCACTTCGGAATTTTCCGAGGCCCATGTGAGCCATTGCCAATCCTATTTTTTTAAGGAATCCAGGACTTTTGTAATGATCAACTTTTTTTGCTGATTTAAATGGTGTCCCCGCTTCCCCGCTCTGTGATTTGTTTTTGGAAAAGAGACCCATTATTTATCGGTTGGTAATTCATCTGTTTCTTCCGGTGGATTTTCTTCTTTTACATCAATGATGTCTTCTGAATCTTTTTTAATTGAATGTGTATCAGGAAGCGGTTCTGGTGGTGCGGAAATTCTAAGTAGTTCTTCTACTGTAGAAAGGCCAGTTTTTGCCTTTTGTAATCCGTCTTCGAAAAGAGTAAGCATTCCTTGTGCTCTGGCTAAGTTATTAATTTCTCCACTAGTTCTTCTTTCGGTTATTAGTTCTTCTAGCTCTGGTGTGACTACAAGTAGTTCATAAACACCAACACGACCTTTGTATCCTGTATTTCCACATGCACCACATCCCTTTCCTTTATACAGAGTGATTATATCTTCATCTTTGAAGTAATGTTCTGCATAAGGGAAAAGTTGTTCTGCTTCTGATTGAGCTACATTGTAACTATATCTACAGTGACTACATGTGCGACGCATAAGCCTTTGTGCGATAAGTAATTCTAGAGTTGATGCGAGAAGGAATGGTTCGATGCCCATTTCTAGCAAACGAGGAATAGCAGTTGCTGCATCATTTGCATGAAGAGTCGAGAATAGTAGATGTCCAGTAAGAGCTGCATTTACAGAAATCTGTGCAGTAATATTGTCACGAATCTCACCCACTAGAATGATATCTGGGTCCTGACGAACAAGAGCTCTTAGACCTCTTTCGAATGTTAGGTTAGCTTTTGTATTTACTTGAATATGATTAATTCCTGGAATTTTATATTCCACAGGATCCTCAATAGTAGAGATGTTTACATCGGGACTATTTCTGATTTTCATAAGACCATAAAGAGTGGTGGACTTACCTGATCCTGTTGGTCCTGTAGTAAGTATCATTCCAAATGGTTTGTGTGCAGCTTTTACAAGTACATTTAGCTGCTTGTCTGTGAATCCAAGATCAGAAAGCGTAAGAGTTCTTACATATTCAGATAGAAGACGCATTACAATCTTTTCTCCATCTACGATTGGTACAATCGAAACACGAACATCCATAGCTCTACCACCTCCTTTCCATCGGATGGCTCCATCTTGTGCTGCGAAATGTTCATCTATTCGCATATTTCCTGCAATTTTTATTCTGTTTACGATTCCTTCGTAATATTCTTTTGGAATTCTTCCTGCTTCGTGCATAACGCCATCTACACGAAATCTTACTACAACAATTTTTTCTTGTGGTTCAAAGTGAACATCAGATGCTCCTAGCTGTATTGCGTCAGCAAAAATTTCCTCGATGATCTCGGGGGCAATTTTTCTGTGTTGTTCTATTATTTTTCTAAATCTAGTATCTAGTGGTTTTCTATAGAAAGAGAATGCAGATTCTATGGCGCCTTTGGATGCATATACAACATGTATTTTAGGTGCTTCCTTATGAATCTTTTTTATAGATGCTTTTATATCTTCTGCCATTTCTGGGTTGCTAGTTGCAACTCTTATAGATCCGTCTTCCTCTTTAGCTAATGCTATTGTATGAAGCGAAATTGCAATTTCTTCTGGCAGGAGTTCTATAATCTCTGAATCTGGCGGCTGTGAAGAAAGATCGACAAAAGGCATCTGATAATACTCTGCTACTGCATTTTGAATAAGCTGTGGAGTCACTAAGCCTTCTTCTTTGAGAATATTTTCTACAGATGTATTTCGGATAGATGCTTCTTTTTTGGCTGTTTCTAATTCTTCATCTTCTAGATAATTTTGTGCTACTAGAATTTTCCCAACATCCATTTCTTTTATTTCTGTTTCACTTCTCTTTTCTTCTGTATTTTTATTTTTATCCTTATTCTTATTCTTATTTTTATCTTTTTTGTCTTCCTCTCTCCTTTCTTTTCCTTCCAGCTTCTCTCTCTTTTCTGTTTCTAGTTTTTGTCTTTCTTCTTCTAGCCTTTCTCTTTCTAGGCCTATTTTCTTTTCATGATCTTCTTTCTCTTTTAGAGATTCTCTTTCTTGTGCTACTCGTTCACGCTCAAGTTTGACCTTAGATTCTTCTATATCTTGTTTTGAGCTTTGAAGCCTTGAGTGCTCAGATTGTAGAGCTCTCATTCTTTCTAGCTCTAGTCTTTGTTTTTCTACTTTTTCTGCCTCTTTTTTCCATCTATCAATTTCTTTATTTAGAGCTGCCTTTTGCTTGCCTCCAAATAGGCTTCTGCTCTTCATGTTTGAAAGAATATTTGCTTCTGCTTCTGCAAGGGCTTTTTGTTTAACCTTTTCTTTTTCTATTTCGAACTTGGTTCGCTCTTCTTCGAACTCAGAGTATGCATCTTTTCTTGCCTGCTCTTTCATAAGAGCTCTTTCTGTTTCTATTCCAGCTCTTTCTGCTTCTATTTTTTTACGTTCTTCTTCTACTGCTTGCATGCCAGATTTACCTTGTTCTGGCTTATCATGTTTCCATTGCTCGAGTTCGGATTGAAGCTTTCCAACTTCGTCTTTCATTATTGATTGCTGAGCTTCGAATTCAATTTTTGCTTTTTTGTAAGCTTCCTCCTGCATTTTCTTGGCATCTTTTTCTGAGAGTGTGCCTTTTATTTCTGTTTGCACAGTTTGAACTACTGGAGCAGGCGTGGATTTGTTTGCTTCCCACTGTCTTCTTTCTATTTCGAATTGTTTTTTATCATTTTCAAGCAAGGTTCTTTCTGCTGTTATGTTCTTTGATTCTTCTGGCGAAGCTACAGGAATCGCTCCTGCTGGAGCAGCTTGAGTAATTACAGTAGGAGGCTTGGCATCAAATTCAGCTTTTGCTTGTGCGTAAGCCTCTGTCTTTGCCCTTTCTAGTTCTTCGGTAGAAACTGAAGGTATAGGCTTTCCTGAAGTGTTTGCCTTCTCCCATTTTTTTCTATCTTCATCCCACTTCTGCTTCTCGTTTTCAAAAGTAATTTTTTTAGCTTCCAGAATTTTAGATTCTTCTGGTGAGATTGAGATTGATGAATTCTGAGATTCAGATGTAGAAGTTTGTTTACGTTCTTCCTCCCATTTTTTCTTTTCTGCTATGAATGATTGCTTCTCGCTTTCAAAATTTTGCAGTTGGCCAGCAAGTTCTTGATTCTTTGATTCTAGATTTGCAGCGCTTGCTGCGACTTCCTTTCTTTCACTTTGAGTTTCGTGTCTAAGCTTAGCAACTTCTTTTTCGATCAGAACTTGTTTCATTGCTTCTTCCTTTGCTTCATCTTCTATTGCCTCTGCGGTTAATGCTTTTGTTTTTCCTCGTGGAGATATGCTTGCTTGCGTCTTGCGCTTCTCTCTTTCTATCTTTGCAGCGAGGCGTGCTTGTTTGCCTGCTTCTTTCTGTGCCATAAGAGCTGCCTTTCTTTCTGCGTTAGATTGTCTCCTTTGCTCTTTTAGCTCTGCCTTTGCACGCTTCAAGGCTTCTTTCTGCGCGATTTTTTGCTCTTTTCTCTTAGCTATCTCATCTCTTGCTTTTATCTTAGCTATTTCACGATTCTTTTTTTCTTGTTCAATCAATCTCTTTTTTTCCTCTACCCTTCTTTTCTTTTCTGCTTCTAATCTTTTTCTTTCTGCTTTCTCTCTTATTTTATTTTCCTCTTTTTCCAAGATGGCCCTCTGTTTTTCTGATTTCTTCTCTTCTACTTTGTGTTTTCTGTTTTCTTCTCTTTCCAAGATAGCTGTTTGTTTTTCTAATTTCTTCTCTTCTACTTTGCGCTCCCTTATCATTCTTTTAAGTTCTTTTGCCTGTTTTCTACTATCTAATTTCCTATTCAAGAAATTTTGCAATTTAGGTAAAAGTGCAGAATCTCTATTAATATTAATATTTCCTTTCTTGCTTAGTAATTCTTCATATTTATTTTTTAGGGAATGTTCGTGTTCTTTCTGTTTTTTCTTTCGCATATCTCTTTCGATTGCATTCTTGATCTGCATTTTTAATACCCTCTTCTTTGCTTTCGACATTTTCTTTTTATGATTATTCTTGGTATCTGCGGGGATAGTTAGATGTTCTGTAAGAGTCCGTTCAACAAGCTCATTTACAACTTTTGCCTCTTGCTCTGCAAGGGCTTTGTTTTTATCTATAACGTGCTCAGCTGTACTTTGTTTGTTTGTTTTCATTAAGAAACTGCAGATTTCACTGCTTCTACTATGCGTGAAATTGGTGTGTTTGATTTGACCATGTAGTCAAATACGCCGAGCTCTTTGGCTCGTTCTACGTCTTCTTGTTGTCCTAAATTACTTAGGACTATGATTTTTGTTTTGGATCCAGATTCTTGTAATTTTGCAAGCATCGTAAATCCATCCATTTTTGGCATAATTATATCCACTAGAACAAGATCAAAATCCCCAGAAGATGCTTTTGTAAATCCTTCTTCTCCGTCATTTGCTACTTCTGCATCATATCCTTCATGAGAAAGCTTCAGTTTGAGTGCATGCGATAGTGGTTTTTCATCTTCAACTATCAGTATGCGCTTGCCTGAACTTCCAGATTGTTCTGGACTTGTAGTATTACTAGTATTTTTTTGCTCCTCAGGAGCAGGATTTTGTGTGTTTGTGTCCATGTGGATTTTTAGTAAATATCGCTAGATTATAACATAAATAGCGGTTTTAATGGCGTTTCAGACCTTGACAGGAGAAGAAATTGGACTAGAATGCAAACTAGTCAATAATAAGCTCCTCCGAGCCACTCCTATGCAGCATTTGGCAATAGTGCATATAGGAGTGGTATCGGGCGGCGGCGGGCATGTACCGCCCGAAAAAAAGCAAAATATTGGCATAATCACGGGGCTGATTTGTAGGCATTCAGGTGCCTAGGATCCAGCCCCGTTTTTTCTGTATATCGCTTGTTTTAAATTACAAGATATTCGTGCGCCGCTCGCGTGCTTAAGGCGGTATATGCGACGAAATCAACATGGGATTGATAATATATTGGTACCCACAATTGATTTCTTACGCAAAATACCACCTGCACGCCTGCTGCTTATATCTTGTAATTTGAGATTTTGGTTTTATTGGAAATTTATAGTTTGCTTCCAATAAATATAACAATCATCGCCCCAACACAAAGAAAAGGCCCAAAGGCAATTACTGCTCCCCTCTTTGCTTTTCCAGAAATTATTAGGGCAAGTGCAACTACTGCTCCGATAGTATAAGCAAAAAATAGTGAGATCAAAGTTCCTTGAAAGCCAAGCAGTGCACCAATTGCGCCACCCAAGAAAATATCTCCACTTCCTATCCATCTGCCTCGACTAAAAGTCCACATTCCTCCGAAGAAAATAATAGGAACTAGCATTCCGTATAAAATATCTTTTGCCAGATTTAGATTTGGAATGCCTATTTTTGTGATCTGAAATATAAGTGCAAATATGAAAAGTGCAGCAGTAAACACATCTGGAATTTTCTGAGTTGCAGCATCATATAACGCGATCATCAGAAGCATATAAATGCTCAGTATCAGAAAAATTAGAGGCACTATTTCCAATGTTTGATTTGTAATAAATGTGGCTACAAAAATAATTGCTGTAAGAATTTCTATTGCAGGATATCTGCATGAAATTTTGGTTTTACATTTTTTACATTTGCCTCCCTGAAACAAAAAACTAAAGACTGGAATGAGTTCCAGGCATCCTAAAATCTTATTACAAATACAACACTTAGATCTTCCTTTTATCGACTCCCCTTTTGGAATTCTATACAAAAGAACGTTGCCGAAGCTTCCGAGTGCGAGGCCGAAAATTATGATTGTAAATATCTGAGCTTGGTAGGACATATTGAGAAAATGTATAATTAACAATTAACAATGAATAATTATGGAAGATATTTTCCTTAATTATTCATTATTCATTATACATTGTTCATTAGTTATAGCTGCAGTTATAACTGACTTACAACTTCATCCGAGATATCCGCATTAGTATGAACTTCACTTACATCATCATCTTCTTCCAAAGCATCAACACATTCCATAAGTTTTTTTGCAGTCGAAACATCGGAAATATTTGTCTCCTGACTTGGAACAAATTTAAGCCCTGCAGTTTCTATTTCGCATCCAAGATTTTTGAGTGCATCACGAACTTTTGCCCAGCTTTCTTTCGATGTTTTTATTTCAATAATTCCATCATTTATTTCCAAGTCATCTGCTCCAGCATCGATGACGCTTAGCTCAATTTCTTCTGAATCTTTTCCAGAAATGTTTGCGACTACGACTCCTTTTTGTTCGAACATCCAAGACACTGAACCAGTGTCTGCAAACCTTCCTCCTATTTTGCTAATTACATTTTTTATATTTGGAAGAGTTCTATTTTTATTGTCAGTTAGACATTCGATAATCATGGCAACCCCGCCAGGCCCAAATGCTTCATAGGAAACTTCTACAGTTTGAGCTTCACCTTTTAGTTCTCCTGATCCCTTTTTGATTGCTCGATCTATGTTTGCATTTGGAACATTGTCTGCCTTTGCACTATCAATTGCAGTTCGAAGAGATGGATTATTGTCCGGATTACTTTCACCACCTTCTCGGGTAGCAATTTCTATCAGCTTTGCGTGCCTAGTAAAAATCTTCCCACGCTTAGCATCGGCCGCTCCTTTTTTGTGCTTAATACTGTGCCACTTACTGTGTCCGGACATAGGGGTTAGAGTTATTTGATATGAAGTCAGTTTAAATAAATATGATGCGACGAGGAAGTGATTAGTGGTTAGTGATTAGTGGTTAGAATGAAAGGTTAACTAGTCACTACCCACTACCCACTCGTCTATCCAACGATTACTTTCACCACCTTCCCCTGCACATTCCATCCCTCATACGGTGTCCATCCACACTTGCTATGTAGGTTTGCCACACCCATGGAATATTCTTCGTTTGGGTTTACTAAGCACAAGTTTACAGGGTTGCCAGGGGCTAGACAGCCTTTGCCAAGGCCGAAGATCTTATTTGGGTTGGTATGCATTAGTCTGACAATGTCTTCGGGCTTAAGTTTTGGCATACCTTTTCCTAGTCTCTTTGCAGGCTCAGTTGCACCACCTCCTTCGATGCAGGAAAGAAGCAATGGGAGAATAGTTTCTGTTCCCGGGACTCCGCTTGGAGCACTTAGAGGATCTTTTGTGTTTTTGGATTCGAGAGTGTGAGGTGCGTGGTCAGATGAGATGCAGTCGACTGTTCCGTCTACCACCCCTTCCCATAATTTTTCACAATGATCTTTCGTTCGGATTGGCGGATTCATCTTGGCAAGTGTTCCAAGAGTTTCATAGTCATCTGTATTTAGGAACAAGTGATGAGGTGCTACTTCGCATGTAACAGTTTGGCCAGAGTCTTTTGCAAGTTTGATTAACTCGAGTTCATCCGATGTGGAGACGTGGGCGATGTGAAGTTTAGTTCCATATTTTTTACCAAGTTCAATTGCATACTTTGTCGACTTTACTGCTGCTTCGACTGACCTGATTTCTGAGTGAGCTGCAATTTCTGAATTTGTATTTTCTGATTTATTTTTCTGAATAGTTTGCTCGTCTTCACAGTGGCAAACCAAAGTTATATTTCTTTCGGAGCAAACTTTGAAGACTTGTTCTTCTATCCCCTCCTCTGCTTTTTGATTTCCTGTTGAGTTTCCCATATAAAGTTTCACTCCACATATTTTTTCTGTATCTACTTTTTTAAGCTCTTCGATGTGTTCAGGTTTTGATGCTCCGAAGAAAAATCTGATGTCTACTTTGCTAAAGCTTTCCTCGAGTGAGGCTCCTCGCAAGGAGTCGAATCGAGAGGCGTCTCTCCACTCGTCCGCCTGAGGACGGACTCGGTCGAGAAGAGCATGTTTCTTTCTCTCTATTTTTTCATCCAATGCTCGAATTGTGTTTATTGCCGGACTGTTATTTGGCATATCACAAACCGTTGTCACTCCACCATGAAGTGCTGACTGTGATCCCGAAGTCATGTCTTCCACTTCTTCCATTCCTGGTTCTCGAAAATGAACATGGCAATCTATAAGCCCTGGGAAAATTAGTAATCCAGTGGCATCAATTACTTCGGCTTTCCTCGAGTGAGCTGAGCTGCCTCTCGACGATTGCCCTTGGCAATCGCTCGAGGAAAGCTCAGTGAGTTGAGAGGCGTCTTGATTTGAATCATATATATCTATAAGTTTTCCATCTTCTATCAAAATATCTGATTTCAGGATTTCATTCTCCGTGACAATTTGACCGTTTTTTATGAGGGTTGACATATTTAGGGAAAGTAGTAGATTGGATCTAATATATCATGGAGCAACCTAGTGATGATAGTCGGAGTATAGGAGAGTCGCCACAAGGTGATAATAGTATTGTTAGTAATATTACTAGTGATGATTATCTTGTAGCAGGTACAAGATATAACTTCTCAGCGCCAGAAAATTCTGTATACATTGCTTATGGGCATGATTTCTCATCTGGTGAGAAGCCAAAGGAAAAATTCGTTCCAGTGCCTGCAATTAGTATGAGTAATGAAGCAGATCTTGCAAAACTTCAGACAGGATATTCTTTGAATAAAGATGAAATAAAAATTTTGTATATTGCTGCAAATGAACATCAAGTAATGTTTCTATTCATAGAGATGTTGAAAAAAATGAGTGATGATTGGAGGCATTGCATATCTGTAGTTCTTACATGGGATAGAAATAATGAGGGTAATATAAAGACAGAGCACTTGGAAAGTAATGGGATGAATGATTTAAGCCAAATAATTTCAGTTGCTGAAAGAAATAGAAGTTTCCTCCTAGAGGAAGGACGAGTTGGTATGAGTGTTGTAAGTGAGCCAATTGAAGATGGTGAATCTCAAGTGCTTTGCGAAGTGTCGTTGGATACAGATGGAGCTATACAAATTTATTCCGATTCAGAAAAATTTATTAAAAGATGTGTAGATTTGTTATGGGCGAATGGATTAGATGAAAAGACAAGTCTTCCCAAAATTGGAGATTTTAAACACAAACACCTAAGTGTTCCACATGGATATAAACAGTTTATTGATATAGCTAATGAGCTGGGGACGGAATCAAATAGAAATAGTGATGAATTTGATGAAGACCTATGAGAAACTTGTCATAGTAGATTAAGCCATCATCGAAAGTAGTGCCATTCGGATTGGCACACCGTTACGGGCTTGTTTGAAGTAGGCTGCATTTGGAAGTGAGTCTACTGCTATTTCTATCTCATCTATTCGTGGCAATGGATTCATGATTAAGACATTTTTGTCTTGCAGCATGTCTGCAGTAAGTACGAATAGTTTTCTATACTTTTCAAATTCACTGTGATCTACAAATCGTTCTTCTTGTAGTCGGTTCATATACAAGATGTCTGCCTCTACTCCTTTGGAAAGGTCATCGGTTTCTTCAAAATTAACTCCGCTTTCATCTAGTAAACTTTTCAAATCCTCGGAAGCCTTTAAGCTTTCTGGTCCTATGAAGGTAAATTTGTTTCCTTCGAATTGACTGAGGACTGTAGCAAGTGATCTTATGGTTCTTGAATGTAATGGATCACAGCCGAATGCTATGTGAAGGTTATCTAGCCTGCCAAACTCTTTCTTTAGAGTGTAAAGATCTAGCGCTGCTTGTGTTGGATGTTCGTTGCCTCCATCTCCTGCATTTACAAATGGAACACTACTTACAGAAGCAGCTTTTTCTGCTGCGCCACCTTCTGGGTGTCGCATTACGATAAGATCACTATACCCACTTACCATTTGGATTGTATCTTCTATGCTTTCTCCTTTTAGTAGCGAGCTACCTTCTCTTCCTTGTGCAAGTATCATTCCCCCTCCAAGTCTTTGAACTGCAGACTGAAAACTTAGCATTGTTCTAGAGCTTGGTTCGTAGAAGAGTAATGCTATTACCTTGTTTTTAAGGGTGTCCCCTCTTCCAGATTCAGAAAGCATTTCCATTTCTTCGGCTGTAGCAAAAATACTTTCTATCACTTCGGGGGTAAGTTGCTTTGCTGAAGTGAGATGTTTGAATGGCAGTGACATTGTGCCTATAAACTAAACGCTCTTTGCGCAAAAAGCCAGATCATAAATATGAAACCAGTTGCAAAAGCGGTAACTACGACTGCTTCTACTAACCACATGAACATTTGGGATTTAAACCCCATCTTCTTGGTTTTCTCCTGGTTTGTATCCGTTTGACCTAACTTAGACGAGCCCTTGCCAGCCTCCGGAAGAAGTCTATCGAATCTTTCTTCTGCTTTTTTTAGTAAATGCTTTAGGAGTTCTACCTGAGATTTGAGCATATCATTTTCTCTCTGAAGCATTTTTGTTACTGGCACTCTTGGAATATTTTCATTTGTAGATACTGAAGTTTCAGTATTTTCTACTGCTTCGTTTTCTAAGTTTGCCTTGGATTCCTCTTGAACCTTTTTATCTTGTTCACGTTTGGCCACTTGAACGATTTCGTTTCTGATTTGTGCGAGAGTCTTTCCCCTATTCTTCATTTCTCTCATCCTTTTCATTACTTCTATGATCTCTTCGTCGAAAAGTATTGCATTGTTTTGTCCACGATCTGTGTGTTGGTCAAAAAGCTTAGGCATAGCAGACTTTAGCCTTCTGATGTATTTGATGGAGAGTCCTGACATCTCGGATGTTTTTTCTATTGTGTGTGGTGCGGACATAGTGCTTTTGGGAATGTTCTGTTAAAGGTGGGTAAACCGGAGGTAATGTAATGGTAAACCAGGATGATTTCCAGTGAAAATATAGTGCATCGCAAAGAATCCGCTCACTCGCTTAAGGCGGTATATGCGACGAAATCAGTGTGGGATTGATCATATATTGGTACCCACAATTGATTTCTTACGCAAAATACCGCCTGCTCGCTTGCTATCAAAATGTCATGCAGTTTTTTTATTTGTTCTTACACAATATGTTGCCTGCTCGCTTGCTACCCTCTAACTGCGATCCGCGATCCGAAAAAATGTTTGTTCTTGCTTTGCTGCGGAACGCTGAACGCTGATCGCTGAACGCTGTATACTCTTGTCCGTGCAAACAAGAAAAATCGCAACATCAACTTTTTGGCAGCTTGGAAGTCAGGCAGTAGCAATGCTTATAGGGATTCTGAGTATCAAGTTTGTGACGACTGCACTTTCGAAATCCATGGTAGGGAACTATCAAACCGTTTATAGCTACTTGCAGATCTTCGGAATACTTGCTGACTTTGGCCTGTATGCCATAGCAATCAGAGAATTATCGACTGCAAAAGATAAAGCAAAAACATTTGTGAGTTTATTTTTCCTAAGAGCGTTCATAACAGTTTTGTCTTTGGGAAGCGCTTTGGCATTAGTCTGGGCTTTGCCAGTCTTTAGTGGCACTCCCCTGCCAATCGGAGTAAGCATTGCAGCCTTAGTCCCCTTCTTTACTCTTCTTGCTGGAATGTTTCGAGTGGTTTTCCAGGTAAGCTACAAAATGCAATATGTGTTTATAAGTGAAGTAATTGGAAAGATCCTACCTGTAACACTTATGGCAATAGTTGTATTTACAGGAATGAGAGGCAGTGAAAATATAGAACATTACAAATTGATTCTTGCTTTTGGAAGTATTGGCTCTATAACACTCTTCATATTGTCCTTTTGGTTTGCCAGTCGCTTGCCACTGCTTTCCAAAGCCAAAAACTCAGACTTGGACAATGGTTTACTATCGGTTTGTACCGGTTTGTCAGGGTGGTTTGCCAAGTTTGATAAACAGGAATTTGGCAGACTGTTGCGACTTTCGGCTCCTTTCGGTTTTGCCTTCCTAATGACTACTATTTATAGGCAATCCGATGTGACACTCATGGCAATCCTACGTCCAAACGATTATGACATACAAAATGCATATTATGGCACGGTGCTACGGCTTGCAGATGTTGGTTTTTTGATTCCTACTTTTATATTGAACTCAGCACTACCTATGATGAGTAATTTAGAAGGTAAAAAAGAGGAGTTAAATCAGTTTGTTCATACACTCCTTTATAGTCTTCTTTCTCTGGGTCTTATAATTTCTCTTACTTCTTACTTTTGGGCACGACCGATTGTGCGCTTAATAACGCGAGAAAGTTACCTTTCGACTCCGGTGCTTGCTGGATCAGATACCGCTCTAGAGTTACTTTCGTTTTCTATGTTCTTGTCTTCTATAGTTACGTTTTGTTTTTACATTCTTCTTACTAGACGAAGCTGGAGGAGGTTACTTGTAGTAATGACAGTAGCTTCGGTGATCTCGGTGGGGTTGAATATAGTTCTAATCCCTATGCTTGGTTTTGTAGGTGCAGCACTAACTTCCATAATTGTCCACATTGTTCTCTCGATATCATTGTCTACTATAGTTTTCGGTTTGCCAGGGGTTTTTTCTGTTTCCAAAGCGACTTTCCATGGAGCTACTTCCAACACCTTTGCCAGGCTTGTCCAGTTTGCCAAGTTAGTTGCATTCGGTGTGATTTATAGTTTCCTACTAGTTTGGACAGTACCTCTGCTTTCTGGGCCGATTACTACTGTTTTGATGGGGGGAGTGATGATGTGTGTGGCGGGAGGATTAGTTTGGGGAATGAAATTAGTGAGTAGTGAGTAGTGAGTAGTGAATAGTGAATAGTGAGTAGATATAATGCCTGTCCTTGCTTTGCTCTACTCACTACCAACTACAAACTACCCACTAGTTCGTATTTTCAGCTTAAAACAGGTATTTTGTGGGATTGACTATTTCCAGAATTATTGCTTAAATGATTCTAGTCTTGCGATTGCCGTAGACCCAGAAATGCGGCCTAGGTTGGTCGCTAAGGCAGTTGCTCATTGTCACGGAGGCCCATAAGGGCAGGAGGACTAGAATGTTAGTACTTTCGAGATCTGTTGAGGAGAGCATCATCATCAATGACAACATTAAAATCAAAGTTGTCGCAGTCCGAGGTGACAAAGTGCGCCTCGGAATTGATGCCCCCAAAGACGTACCAGTACACAGAGAGGAAGTCTACAAGGCGATTCAGCGTGAAAGGAGGAGGCCGACCCCAGTGATTACTGATGTGGATCAATCCTCATCAGAGGACGATCCGGCTGTTGCCGACCCTGATAGGCCACAGGAGAAGGGTTGCTCAGGGATTGTAGATAGGCTAAAGAAAATGATCGGAAGCGAAGGAACGTAAGGCAGCTCATGGAAGATATGACAATGAGGTCAAAAGAGCCCGATGGAATTTCCATCGGGCTCTTCGCTATGTTGGCAAACCCTCAAAAACCCCCTAGAATTACGCTAATGCTGCAATTATTTAACACTCTTACAAAATCCAAAGAAGAATTTAAATCCAAAGAGGAGGGGAAAGTTTCTGTCTACACATGTGGACCAACTGTCTATGGACGACCACACATTGGAAACTATTCTTCGTTTCTGATGGCGGACCTACTATGTAGATGGTTAGAGGTAAGAGGGTATAAAGTTTCGCATGCAAAAAACATCACAGACGTAGGACACTTAACTGCAGATGACATTGCAGATGCAGGAGGTGAAGATAAAGTAGAAAAAGAAGCTAGAAAAAATAAATCAGGTGAAATCACAAAGGATGATGTTCTAGCAATTGCGAGAAAATACGAAGCTGAGTTTCTAGAAGATGAAAAAGCTTTAAACATGCGCGAGCCAGAATTTAGACCTCGTGCAACAGAGACAATAGAAGAGATGGTAAACATGATAGGGGACTTAGTGGAAAATGGATTTGCATATGAAACCAATGACGGAGTTTACTTCTCTGTAGAGCGATTTTCTGATTACGGCAAACTATCTGGCAATACTCTGACAAACCTGGATAAACGTCAGGAAGGCGTGCGAGTAGAGCTATCTGAGCACAAGAAGCATTCTGCGGATTTTGCCTTATGGAAAAAGAAAGTAGGGGAAAATGCCAATCATGTT
>JABICL010000031.1 GCA_018652265.1 Candidatus Peribacteria bacterium | reverse complement strand
TATATGCAATACTACAATTATGAAAGGAAGCAGTGGAATCGAAACAAGATGACTCCTGTTGTATACAGAGATTATCTTTTGACTCAAATCGAGGGTTAGCGAGGGTTCTACTGTGTCTACCAAATGGGGTACACATCACCACGTAAAGGCGCGCAAGCGACTTTACGTGCCACGTGACGACGAAGTCGTTTTACGTGGCTTCTTTGGCGCGCCAACGTGGCGCAGCCATTTATAATTCAGTTTTGCTACAATCTAACACTATGTTCCATGTATATCTTATAGAAAGTGAATCGAGTGGTAAGTGGTATATTGGTTATACAAATGATTTGAAAAGAAGACTAAGAGAACACAATAATCATAAAAATATTTCTACTGCCAATGAATCGAAATGGAAATTAATATATTGCGAAACTTATGTGGATAAGATGGATGCTATTGGTAGAGAAAAATTTCTGAAGAGTGGATCGGGGAGAAAATTCTTAAAGAATCAGATTAGAAACTTTCTTGCAAAAAAGCTGATAAAACAAAAAAGTACTATCTAGCTAACCACTATGTAGTAGTGCAGTTTAAGTTATAACTTTGTCTAGCTTACCCTCCTCAGTAGCAGCTGCAATTTCCATCGCAATCCTTTCTCCATAACTCATAGGTTCGCCGTGAAGGTATCCAGAGTAAGGAGTAGATCTAGTTCCAGGAGAGCCAGGAATTCTCATAGAGACATCGAAGATTACTATGTCTTCTTTTCCTTCTTCGGCTACCACTGCGCCTTGCAGAGCAAATGGTCCGACTATTCCTCGTGAATCCATTTTCTTGGTAGCTTCCACAAACTTTTCTCCGAGTTCAAATGCTTTCTCTACAAGTGATTCTTTTATTGTAACTGCGATGTGTCCTGTTTCTATCATCTTGAGTGGTACATGCTTGGCTGCTTTTTCCTGTTGAGATGCAGGCATCCGAAGGAATCCATCTAGATTAGTTTGTCTTCTGGTATCTGTTCCCATTAGCTCAAGTCCAGGATCTGTAAGAGGGGAATAGAAGAAATTGAAATTCACATGAGCACCTACGACAAATTCTTCTATGGTTGCATCTCTCCAGCTTGCATCTACTTTTCCTTCTTTTTCGAGTCTAGATCCAACTTGCTCGTATTCTTCACTATTTGAGACTACGAAGAATGCTCTTTCATATCCTCGAGTTTTTTCATTTGCTTTTACTAGTACTGGTCTATCTATATCCTCTGGCTTCTCGAAGATTTTAGGAGTTCTTATTCCTGCATCATCCATAAGATGATATTGATTATATTCTTGATCTCGCTCTTCGATTTTTACATACGATCTATTACCAAATATTGGTACCTTGAATTCATTTTCAAACTTTGTGTAATCAGAGAAGTAGACCCAAAAGTAACGATTATGAATAAATATTGTATTCAGCTCTCTTAGTTTCTTCTGCACATCTTCGTTCAAGATATCTTCAAACTCATCTACCAATATAGTTTCGTCTATACATCCTTTGCCATTTTTTGATTTGAAATATGTGTCATAAGTTTTTTCTCTGCCCTTTCTTGCAACACATACAGTCTTAAATCCTGCCTTTTTCGCTCCATGGCAAACATCGAGTGCACTGTGTCCTCCAAGCACACCGATGCTAATATTTTCTAAATCGTAGCCCTTAAGTAGTTCTTTTGTATCCATAATTTCAGTTTACATAAAAATTAAATCTCACCCCAGTACTTCGCTTAGTCTTCCTGATTCTATAGCCTCTTTTATATCCCTTGCGATTCTGCGTCCTGTACTCATAGGCACGTCGTATTTGAGTGCGGTATAAGGAGATCCTTCTATGAATGGATTTGTACCTGCGACTATTCTGGCACTTATCTCGAATACAAATACTTCGAGCTTACGAGTGACTATAGCTTCTAAACAGAACGGACCAAATAATCCTTTGCTTTCTCCGGATGCATCTGCCTTACAGATTTCTTTACTTATTTTTACTACGTTTTCTCCCATTTCAAACATTTGTGGAAGAAGTGATTCGCGTACTACGACAGGAATATTTCCTACTATTGTGTACGAGGTATGAATATTCGCTGCAAGCTGATCTGCTGCTTTTATACGACCTATAGAGTCTGCATTGCTTTCGTATCTTTTATCGAAACTTAGTATCTCTAGTTCCCCTGTAATAGGGGAATAGAAATAATGTATATATAGCGGAACTCCTACTATGTATTCCTGTATTACAAAATCATTATTATCTGGATATTTTCTATTTTTTACTTCGTAGAACTGTTCTGGAGTATTGGCGATGAAATAACCAAATCCACCTGAAGCTCCATGAAACTTAATTATTACAGGACTCTTTATGTCTTCTGGCGTGGCAAGAACTCTTGGAAGTTTAAGATCAGATTTCTCGAGCCATATTCTCTCTTTTGATCTATCTGATTCCCACTCAAGGATTTCTTTTGTTCCGTAGTACATGATGTCCATCTCTTTTACTCGATCATGTCCCATGTAAGCAATAAATGATCCATGCGGGATTACTATTGCATTTCTTTTCTTTAATTCTTCTTCCAATTTGCTATCCCAAGATGACCAGTCATCTATGGTGATTATCTCGTCTGCAACTCCGTAGCTTTCGTATGGCCTCTCTGATCCTTTCTTGCAGATTGCTAGATTTCTTATTCCTTCATCGCGTGCGCCTTTCAGAATCTGTAATGCAGAATGACTTCCGATAGTTGCTATCACAAAATCTTTTGGATTCTTGGAGGCCGGTATTGGAAATTCACTTGCCATATTATTTCAAAGAGTGTAACACATTTGGTGTTACTAGCAAGTGATTAACTTCTTTCATAAGCGTCTATGCAGCTGCAGAATTAGCGCCTTCAGGAAAATCTACTACACCAACTTTGTCATCTTTATTCATAGATTTACCAAATGTTCTATCAATTTCACTATTAGGACCATCATAATATTTAACGGCACGAGCTTCGTTTTTGCTTGTTTTAATAAACATTTTGTCTTCTTTATCTAAGAAAATTGTACCTGTTGGAAGTTCGCTCCATGAGTGTTCTGGATATTCTGGAAATTTTAATTCTTCAGCTTCAGTTCCAAGCAGAGCAGATAATTTATTTCTTTCTCCTTGCATATGCCCAAGTATGAGCTCTGCTTCTTTGTGGATAGTTTCAAGTCCTTTGTAATCTCTTGCATGTTTAACCAGCAATTCACTTCTTAGGCTACCAGTAATTTCATCATCACTAGGAAGTTTTATAACATCAAAATTTCTTGTTTTCCAATTATTACATTCTAGATGTGTTGAATCTACTGGTACAAATTGCCCATCTTGCAATCGAACTTCTACAGGGCCAGGAGCACCTTGAGCATCATTACCTCCTATAGGTTTGATGCCATATCCATTTTCTGTTTGGACAATTGTTCCAGCAGGAAGATCATCCCATTTTCCGCTTGTGATTATATCAGGAATATTAGGGTCATTGTTGGCAGTATTCATAATAGTATTATTATACACTATATATGAAATAATGCAATCTTATACACAGCTCTATTTACCTATTATTTGTAGATCTCCGTCACACTCTCTCCTTTTACAACATGCTCTATAACCTCAGCGAGCATAGGAGCAATAGGCAGAACTACGAGTCCTGGCACTTCCAGATCTGATACAGGAAGTGAATCTGTAACTACAACTTCCTTGAATCCTGCTTCTTTCAATCTATCTACTGCAGGTCCAGAGAATATAGCGTGAGTTGCCGCTGCGTACACATCTGGATTTGCACCATGTGCTACAAGAGCTTTTTTGGCTGCACAGATGCTTCCGGCAGAATCTATCATGTCGTCATATAGTACTGCGGTTTTTCCTTCTATATCTCCAACAACCTCTACAATCTCTGCTTCCTGATGAGAGGGTCTTGTTTTATGCATCATTGCTAGATCTGCTCCTAGTTTGTCTGCAAGTTTCTTAGCAGCTTTTGCTCCTCCTGCATCTGGAGATACTACTACTAGATCTGAAAGATTTTTTCCTTTGAAGTGTTTCACAAACAATGAATCAGGTTTTAGTGAATCCATAGGGACATCTGAAAATCCTTGTATTTGATCTGAGTGAAGAGCAAGTGTAATTATGTGATCAGCTCCTGCTGTTACAAACATATCTGAAACTAATTTTGCAGAGATTGGTTCTCTTGGTTCCGAAACTCTGTCTTGTCTTGCGTATGGAAAGTGGGGTATGACTACGTGAATAGATTTTGCAAATCCAAGTTTCGCTGCCTGACACATAAGGCATGTTTCTACTACAGCGCTATCACAAGGATCTGATCCTGTCTGAATTATGAATACGTCTTTTCCTCTTACGGATTCTTCGTATCTCACATATCTTTCTCCACAAGAAAACGTTTTCAGAAGAACTGTTCCTAGTGGAATAGATAGCTCTTTCGATACTGCTTCTGCAAGGGCCGAATGTGAAGATCCGGAAAATAATTTCATTTTGCGTGTGTTTAATATTTTACATGAAAACACGCAAAATTGCTATACAGAGCTAAACCACGCTACTAGAGGGTAACGTGGTTTGATGTAGCTAAATTATAATTTTCTATTTAAGTTCTTCTTCAATAATGGCTTTGAAGCTTGCAAATGGTTGTGCGCCTGTGACCTTCTTATCGTTTACGAAGAATCCAGGAGTTCCTGTAATTCCAGAAGCTGAACCATCTGCCATATCTTTCTTTACTTCTTCTGCGTACTTATCGGAATTTAGACATTCATCAAATTTAGAAGTGTCGAGTCCTAGGTCAGCTGCAAACTTAGAGAAAGATTCAGCTGTAAGAGATTTATTGTTTTCAAATACTTTTGCGTGCATTTCCCAGAACTTATCTTGGTCTTCTGCGCATTCTGTTGCTTCGGATGCCTTCTGTGCAAACTGATGAAATCCTAGAGGGTAGTCTCGAAGTACGTACTTAACTTTTCCTGTATCTATGTATTCTTTCTTTATTTCTGGGAATGTATTTGTGAAATGTCTGGAGCAGAAAGGACATTGGTAATCTGTAAATTCTATTATCGTTACTGGTGCATCTTCTTCCCCCAAGAAAGCATCATCATCTGCAGTTGCTGCGTTAGCTACTGGAATTGCATTTGGTTTTTTTGCAGCTGGAGGAGTTGGCGTTGGTGTTGGTGTTGGATTATTCGCAGCAAGAGTAGGTGCTGCGGATGTAAAGTTTATAACTTCGTTTGTTCCGTATCCCAAAATAAAACCAATGAGAGCAAAGCATATCAGTGCCCAACCATTTGTTCCTTTTAGATGCAAATTGTTATCCATGATGAAAGTAAAAGTAGAAAGTACAAATTATTATGATCCAGTTTATTTGATAATATTAACCAGAATCTGTTCTTCATTATGTGTGATTTTTCACACGTTTGCAATTACTTATTTTTGAACTTATTTCTTTCCTGCATACTTATTTCTTGTAGACAGAAGGTAAATGGCAGGCAATATTCCAGCTGAGCTAACAACAAACATTGCTAAAAACCACCATTTTTCTTGCATCCTCGCCGCGCGCCACATGCCCCATCCTCTAAGTGCCAAGTCTACTAATGCTAGTACTATTACTAGTATTACGACTGGAGCTCCATAAGTCCCTATTGCTGATCCAAGGTTTTGTGTCACATTAATCATAGCGAGAAGTGTAGCATATAGTTGAACTAGGTACATGTTATACTTATTCCTACATTATGACCCTCCTCATAATCTACAGTTCAACGAGTGGCAATACGGAGTACACAGTAGATGTTCTCGCAAAGCATTTGCGAGGAAGTTCTGATATGGAAATTAAAGTTCAGAGAGTAGAAGAATCAAAACCTGAAAATATGAAAGACTGCGACATTCTTATGTTTGCATGTGGTACATGGAACTCTGTAAGAGAAGGACAACTTTCTCCTGGGTTTATAAAATTTGTTAGTGTTGCAAAAGAGTTTGATCTAGAAGGAAAAGGCACATGTGTAATAGGACTTGGTGATGATAGGTATTTCTATACTTGTAAATCCACAGCTCACTTGATGCAATTTGCTAGAGAGATAGGAGGAAAGAATTTATTGCCACCTCTTCCTATTGTAAATGATCCATATGGACAAGAAGAAAAGATTATTAAGTGGGGTGATAAGCTATTATCTGCAATACAAAAATGAGTCGTGTATCAGTAAAAATCGTAGGCGCCTCTGGACAGGGGATAAACTCTATAGGAGAGATTCTAGCTAAAGCTCTCAAGAGATCTGGATACTTCGTATTTGGATATCGCGAGTATCCCTCTCTTATAAAAGGAGGGCATGCAAGTTATCAGCTAGATATTGCGAGTCACAAAATAACAAGCTCAAAAAAAATAGTAGATGCAGTAGTTAGCCTAGATCATCATGGACTTAGTATTCATTTAGATGAAATAAATGATGGTGGGTATCTAATTCACGATATGTCGGAATGGGATTTTGGCGAAGAGGAAAAGAAGAAGATAGAAGCAAAAAATATAAAAGTAATATTGCTTCCTACAGATGAAATAATAAAAGAGTTAAATGCTCCTTATGTTGTGCAAAATGTTTTGTTCACGGGACTTCTTTGGTCTGCGTTTAATCAGGATGTATCCAAACTCAAAGAAGTTGTAAAAGAAAGATTTGCATCCAAGCCAAAACTTATAGATCTAAACATGAATTGCATAGATAAGGGATATGAATTTAAGTCAGAAGAAGAAATAGAAATTAAACTTCCAGATGCAAATAAAGATTGTAGTGATGCGATGCTAATTACAGGAAATCAGGCAATAGGACTTGGAGCAGTTCATGCTGGGGTGAGAATGTTTGCAAGTTATCCTATGACTCCAGCGAGCAGCATACTTACTTATCTCGCAGAAATTCAGAATAAGACTGGGATGGTGATCAAGCAGGCAGAAGATGAAATTACAGCTTCTCAAATGGCTTCGGCATCTTATTTTATGGGAACAAGAGCCATGACAGGAACTTCCGGCGGAGGATTTGATCTGATGACAGAAACTTTGTCTATGGTTGGAATCATAGAGAGTCCTATGGTGTTTGTGCTTGCTCAAAGGCCAGGCCCAGCTACTGGTATGCCTACATGGACTGCTCAAGGTGATCTGCTACTCGCTGTACACAGTGGGCACGGAGAATTTCCTAGATGTGTTATGTCTGTAAGTGATGCAGAAGACGGATTTAAATTAACTGCAGAAGCTCACAACATTGCAGAAAGATTCCAAATACCAGTCATTCTTCTTACAGATAAACATACTGCAGAGAGCTTATTTACTTCGGAGAAATTTGATCAGAAGAGTTACGAGATAGACAGAGGACAACTTGTAGATGAAAGAGATCTATCAGAAATGAAAGCTGAAGACAGATTTATGATTACAGATGATGGCGTATCTCCTAGATGGGTACCGGGACAAGCTGCACCTGGATACAATGCAACTTCTTATGAAAATCTTCCAGATGGAACGATTACAGAAGATTCCGTTCCTGCAAAAGAAATGTTTGACAAGAGGATGAGGAAAATGAAGGCATTGAAAGATTCGTTGCCGGAGCCGGAATTGTACGGAGCAAACCGCGAACCGCGGTCCGCGGACCGCAATGAAGAATTAGATATTTTGATTATTGGCTGGGGTAGTACGAAGAATGTTCTTGTAGATGTATTGAGAGATCTTTCTAGACAGAGCAACAAGCTTTCCTCGACCGAGCGCCAGAGCACGAGTGGAGAGGTTGCCTCTCGACTCGGATCCTCGCGAGGATCCTCACTCGAGGAAAGCAAAATTGGATATTTGCATTACTCACATTTGTGGCCACTAAAGACAGAGAAATTATTGGAACTTTCTTCTAAGGCAAAAAAAGTAGTGATAGTAGAAGGTAATAATCAGTCGCAGCTTGGTATGCTTATAAAACAAGAAACAGGACTCTCTATAGAGGATAAAATTCTTAAGTATGATGGGAGGCCATTCTTTTACGAAGAGATACTTGAGAGAATTTTAAATTATAAATTTTAAAACAATTTTCAATTACCAATTTTAAATTTTCAATTAGATGACACAGGATAACTACAAATCAATGGCCAAGTATTCATCCCCAAACCCATGTACCTGGTGTGATGGGTGTGGTGATTATGGAATATGGACTGCGGTAAAGAGAGCATGTGCTGAGCTCGAGCTAGATCCTAGTGAAGTGCTTATGTGTTTCGATATTGGTTGTCATGGGAATATGTCGGACAAGGTTGGTGGATGTTATAGATTCCATGGATTACATGGTCGAGTACTTCCATTTGCAGCTGGAGCAAAGATTGCAAATCCAAAAGTAAATACGATTGCATTTGCAGGAGATGGAGCAACTTTCAGTGAGGGGATGAATCACTTAGTACACTCTGTGCGTAGTAACTATCCAATAGTTTGTCTTCTTCATAACAATGAAAACTACGGACTTACAACTGGTCAGGCATCTGCAGTAACTAGACAAGATACTCCTATGAACTCATCTCCAAATGGAATTCCAGAAGCTACACTTAGTCCAATGGATTTGGTGTTTAGCTTGAGTCCTACTTTTGTTGCTCGCGGAACATCATGTGATATAAAACAGCTTACAGAAATAATAAAAGAGGGGATTCAGCATGATGGCTTTGCTTATATAGACGTGCTGCAATCTTGTCCTACATATAACAAGTTTATGACTGCAGAATTTTTGCGTGAACATTGTTATGCGGTTGGTTCAGACTACGATGCTTCTGATTTTGAAAATGCAAGAAGAACTGCGATAGATACTTCTGAAAAAATTGCTACAGGAGTTCTGTACCATGCAAAAGATCCTAGACCATCTTTTGTAGGAAGGCTTAAGTCTAGAGATGGTAAAAAGAGTAGTTTAGTGGAAGAGGTGGAGAAGGGGGATGTGGGGGGATTTATGCAAGAAATGGTCTGATTCTGTCAAAATGTATGTGTTTAAAAACTTGACTAATATCCAATTTAGTGTAAAGTTTGTTTATTATGAATGCAAAACATCAAGTATAAGCAGAGATCGGTAAAAAGTTAATAGAATGTCCAGGGTTTCCTGATGGTCCAGAAAAGCCAAATGGTTGTGATATAGCAATTGTTATAGATGATTCACGTTTTGATTATAAAGTAGTTTTACCTTGCGATGGAGGATGGATAGCATTTTTTAAGTCTAATGATGGTAGGGTTGTAGAGTTGAACAATGATGGAGTTTTAGAAGAAGGGATAGGATGGGAAAGAGAAAAAGCAATGAAGCCAATGTGTGATGTTAGTTCTGTCTAGAAGGCTACAGGTCTTTAGTGATAGGAGAATGCTTGTTTGTAAGTTTCTTAAAAGATTTAAAAGAACCACAATGTTTAGTTGGGGCTCTTGTTCGAAATGAGGGGTTATAATGATTGTTGATGATTGTTAGATCGTCATGCCGGTGAAACCACCGTCCACGGCGATGTTTGCGCCGGTCAGGAACGTATTCGATTTCGGTGACGCCATCATCAGAACAGCGGATACCAATTCTTGAGGCTCGCCGAACCGATTCATCGGCGTGTGCTTCATGATGCTGTCGACGCGATCGGGAGTCAGCACTTTCCGGTTTTGTTCCGCTGGGAAGAATCCTGGTGACAGTGCATTCACTCGAATGCCCTGCTCGGCCCATTCGCGCGCCAGGTTGCGCGTCAGATTCAGAACACCCGCTTTTGTCACGGAATACGTGAATACTCGTGAAAGCGGGGTCTCCGAACTGGCTGAGGCTATGTTGATGATCGAGCCGCCGTTGCCTGCATCCAACATTGCCTTGCCGAACACCTGACACGCGAGTCGTACGCTGCGCAGATTGACATTGAGAATCCGATCCCATTCATCATCGCTGATTTCCAGGAATGGAGTAGCTGCGTTGATACCGGCAGCATTCACTAGGATGTCGCAACGGCGTTTGCTTTCGGAGATGTGTTTGACCAGCGCTTCCAAATCTTCGCGCTTCGTTGCGTCTAACTTAAAGAATTCAGCCGTTCCGCCTGCTTGGGAGATGCGTTCGACACATGCATCGCCGTTTTCTTGATTGATGCCTGCGACAACCGCATGGGCACCTGCATTTGCCAATCCTTCGGCAATAGCACCGCCCAGAACACCTTCGCCACCAATGACTACGGCGGTTAGACCATCTAGACCGAATAGGCCGTGGACAAACTGTGCTGATGCTTTAGCCCTCTTGTCTTTCGCAGCTTGTTGTTCATCAGCTTCCACTTGTTCTGTCGTTCTTTTCTTACTCGCTTTAATTCTCGCCATCACACTTTCCTCTCGTACTGGGGTTCAAAAAACAATTCACTTGACGGTAACACAATGCATAAAAATTTAAACATAGCGCTACCGTCTTTACCCGTCATTTCAAGGAACATTTCTGAAGGAAATCCCTCAGATCCAGATTTAGTAAATCTGGAAGGGGACTCTACTTCTTACATGATTAATGTCAATATAAGCGGATGTCATAACTTGTACAATTGGGTGTACTAATGTACACTCATTTTATTCTACAAATTAATAAGATGTCTCCAAATCTAGAAAATTTTGAAGAAGTTAAATTGAAGGGTGAGAAATTCTATAAATCTCTAAAAGATATTCATTGTCCGTATTTTAATGACAAAGTCTATTTTAATTCTCAAGGATTGGAGCATGTTAAATTCAAGGGGCGAAATAAAGCTCGTTTAGAAAAAGATCAATACATGAGATTTAAATTATTATATCTGGTACCAGAAATACTTAGGGCATCACGTACACTTCAGGGAATTCGTGAAACAAATCACTTTGAACGTATTCGTGTACACAATCGCACAGATACAATCTTGAAGCCGGTAACATATTATGAATTTATCGCAGTGATTAAGAGGAATCGATTACGAGTTATTGTTAAGCAGATCGAAGATGGTCATAAATTTTTCTGGAGCCTTGTACCATTTTGGCAAATGAATATGGAAACAATGACTAGGGTATTGCATGATGGAAACCCAGAAGAGGATTAACAAAAAAGCTGCCCACAGGCAGCATCTTTGGCAGGTGCTTGGCTACAGCTTGGAAGCCGTGAGAGGGCGAACCCTCCAAACACCTGTCAGTATTATAGTTAATAACTTTTTATCTAGCAAACTCCGGATCCTTCGATATTCTCGATTCTTCTGGCAATGTTTGTCCCTGATATTTGCTGAAAGGTTTTTTGTTGTAAGGCATTTCCGCAGCGCTAGACATTTGTAGAAAAGCTAATTGGCAGACTCTCATATCAGGATAAAGAGCTACAGGAAGTCTGTTTATATTGCTGATTTCTAATGTGATAGTTCCAGAGAATCCAGGATCCACGAATCCTGCGGTAGAGTGGACGATTATTCCGAGTCTTCCAAGTGAACTTCTTCCTTCTACTCGTACTACCAAATCGTCTGGTACTGTGATTTTTTCTTTTGTAACACCAAGTACAAATTCTCCTGGTTGTACTATAAATGGTTCTCCATCCTCCACATTTACGGTACGCATGTTTCCGCTAAATGTTTCCATATTCTTTGGATCTAGGATTGCAAATTGGCTGTGTTCGTAGATCTTGAAGCAATTAGATAGATGTAGGTCCATGGATGCTGCATGTATGTATGGGTCAGATTCACAGCCTTCTATTTTGACTTTTCCAGATTCTATTGCCTTTCGGATGTCTTTGTCGGAGAGGATCATAAGTGCGTTCAATGATACCTGAGTAATGGATGCTGATCATCAAAAATGTTTGCTGTACTCCGCTCGCGTGCTTAAGGCGGTATATGCGACGAAATCAACATGGGATTGATAAATATATTGGTACCCAAGAATGATTTCTTACGCAAAATACCGCCTGCACGCTTGCTACTTTTTATGTTTTAATCCGTTAATTAGTCGCAGTCGTTGCTAGATTACAAATCAGATTTCCTTAATTGTTAATTATTCATTATTAATTGTTAATTAACCAGAATAATTCTTGATAACAAATTGCCCAAATTCAGCCCAACGCGTAATATCTTCGAGCTGTGTCTACCACTCTAAATAGTAATGCCACAGGGGCTATGCAGGATGAAATAGTAGAGTCCAATGGATCTACTCAAGAGGTAGATAAATATATAGAGCAATGTAGGTCACTTTGTAGTGATCCTCTGATTTCTGAAAAGACTAGAGATATGTATGAGGGAATGTTTGATGAACTTAAAGAGGGTGGGGAGGTAGATAAGGCCAGAGAAAATGTGGGCTTTCTGATTCAAATGTTAAATGAGGCAAGGGGTTATAAATTAGATTTCGAATCTAAGTTGGATGATTATGTAAGACAAGGTTTCATAAGTGAAGAAAGCAAAACAAAATCTGTAGAATGGTTTTATGATCCAGATACTCCTGAGTTTTATAGAAAGCAGTGGATAAAAGATAAATTCCCAAATTATTTAAAAGAGAGGAAAGAGTTGGCTAGCAAAAGAAAGGGATTGGCAGAAGACATCGACAAGATTGGTGTGGATAACATACAAAACTCAAAATTAAGAAAAGAAATAGAATTTCTAAAAGATAATAAAGAATGGTTTGGTACTTTAGGTTTTACACAGAGAAAGAATTTGATAGATCGTATAAAGGCAGGTCTTGCCATAGAAGGAAAAAGCGATGTCTACAAAGTATTGTTCAAAAAAGCAGAGAAAGTTCTTCTAGATGCTACGCAAAAACCACATCCAGCACTTCATAGAGACAAGGTTGGAAGATGGCTCAAGAAGATATTTGAAAGCAATGCAAACCCTAAGCAGATAGATGCATTTATAACAGGAAATGGTCATTCTGGCGGTAAGTCTCTACCTGAACTTATAGAAGTTTGGAGAAAAGTTGCTATAGAGTTTTGGACTCTTAGAGAAGACAGTGCATTTAATGGTACTAAAAAGACATTTATAAACACAAAAGAATTTTTGCATAAGCATTACGACGATAGAGTCTCGTATATAAATCTTATGAAGACACAAAGAGATCGAGCAAAAGTTCTTAGATCTCAGGCTATGTCTCGTGTGTTTATGCCAAATAAAATTGAATGGATAGACAAACACTTATTCGATGGAAGTCATACACTTACTGATCTAGAAAGCATAATTAATGGAGATCTGGCTCAATATTTAAATCCTATAGAGGACTACATGGATGGAAAAGAATTTGAAGAAGAGGAGGATAGTGGAATAGAGGTAGGTCAGTCCGATGCTAAGCAAATAGATGCGATAATCGAAAGTCTTCCTGTTGGCCTACAATCGATGATGGTGGCTCTTTGTGAGCTTGGATCAGATTGTGTGAAGATGGCTGGTTGGGCTAGTTATAATCGTGAGTGGTCAAGAAAGAATGGTTATTTGACTGATGAAAGGGAAGAAGAAGCAATTAGAGTTGGAAAGATGCAAGCAAAGATGAGGATGAGAAAAGAAAAGAAGAGGGGAGTAGTGAATGAAACTATTCAAGGTGAAACAGGAGAAGCAGAATATATAGAGCTTTCCAGAACTTCAGCTACTAATGTTTGTTTGGATACAAATGATACTGGAGCTAGATCTGCATTTGTAGAAACTGTGCGAAGAACAAAGAATGATGGCAGGGCTTGGTATTGGACAAATTTGATTTTGCATTCAAATGGGAATTTGATGTCTTCTGAAGATCAGAAAAATTTTACTAGCAAGACTTACAAAATGAGAAATTTACTTAGATCACTAGAGTCTAAAGGCAAGAGATACGAGTTTAGTAGTACAGCTGTGGATTTGTCGCATAAAGCTCAGGAATATAAAAAGCCTACAAAGTCAGAGCGTAGCGCTAATTATTCAGGATCAAAGGCATAACACAGCATGTCATGCTGAGCCGTGCTGAGAGTGCAAGGACTGGAAGAGGAGTGAGGAGTGTCGCAACACGACGAACGACCTTCAGTCCTTGCGCGCCGAAGCACGTGTCGAAGCATGTATTTTTATCTTCCTTTTTGCTTTTTACTTTCTAAGTTTACAACTAGTCTATTTGCATGAAAAAAGCATTAACATTAATTGGATCAGTCATCATTCTTTCTTCCTGTGGAATAGGTAATCCAAGTGAGGTATCAGACAATCCTCTTGCTGCAGAAATAACTGCAGATCAGATATTGGATTTTGTTTCTAATATGCAGATAAAAGCAGCAGAAAGAGGAGAAGAAATAGAAGATGGAAAAACACTTCGGGCTATAGACAAAGCTCTTGTAGATGCAAAGTCTATGCAGAAGGAGGCTCATAAAAAGCAGGACAAAGGAAAAAAAGGAGATTTCTACAGAGCAAGCGAACATACTTTTGCAAGAGGTAGAGCGCTACTTATTCAAGGTAAGCTATATTTTGGGTTTGGCTTTGATATAAGTGGAGCTCCTGGTATGAAAATATATTTATCTAAGCATGTTGCTCCACATGAAAAAGAAGAACTATTTTCTGAAGATTTTGTAGAGATAGGGGATTTAAATAGCATATATGGTGCACAGAGTTATGAGGTTCCAGTTCTTTCAGAAACGGATTGGACAGAATACAGAACAGTAGCAATATACTCTGAGCCACTTGAAATAATGATTGGATTGGCACAAATAAGAACGAAGTAGTATTTATACGCCAACATAACAACGAAAAAATTCAATATTTTTGTAGTATGTTTTGTGAGTATAATGGGGAGAATTAAAAGTATTTCTTCCCAATTAAATATATGTCAATTGAAAGCTTTGCATACATGATAGGAATCATAGAGCTCCTAATAGGAATTCCACTTCTTGTTAGACCAAAAGAGACTACTAAGTGGATAGAAAAATTTATGAAGGAAGATCATCTTATGAGAACAATTGGAGGATTATTCCTTGTAGTTTCATTTTTAATTCTGAAGGATGATCCATCTGTAGGAACAGATATTCCTGGACTAATAAGATTAGTCGCATGGCTTCTTGCTGCAAAATCTCTAATTATGTGTTGGTGTCCTAAGTGCGTAGAAGGCGTAAAGAAGATGTGGCTTAGAGATGCAGATATGCAACTACTTGGAGGACTCTTGGCAATTGTAGTTGGAGTACTTCTGATTATGGCAGGAAACACTCTATAGTCTCTGTTTTGGCATCGCTTCTTCTATAGCAGTTTTTATGAGTTCATATGAGTTTTTCGGAATTCTTTTTCCGGAGACTATGAACGTTGGTGTTCCAGTTAGTTTCTTTTTTATCGCTTCATTGTAATTGTTATCCACGAATTTTTTCTTTGCCCCAGATCTTAAGCATTGATTGAATAGATCCATATCTTCTACTCCTATTTCTTCTGCATAAGAGACAAGATTCGTAGTCGTTAAATTCTTTTGATTCTTATATGCAATGTCTAGGAATTCTAGAAATAGTTCTTGGTCTGCTGCACATTCAGATGCTTCAGATGCTTTTTGTGCAAATGGATGTATTCCTCTTAATGGAAAATGTTTGAATTCAAAGCGTATATTTCTTCCGTATTCGTCTAATAATCTTTTTACTATATTTTCATGTGCAAATTTGCATGCAGGACATTGAATATCTGAAAACTCTTCTACAATTATCGATGATGCAGGATTGCCTAAAGGTTTTTTGGATGATTCGCTGTTTATACCAGATGCATCTGAACTGCAGGCTGTTAATGTAAGTAAAAGTGCGGAGATTGCTATTTTTTTCATAATAAATTGTGATTAGAATAGATGATTCTATATTAACGTAATTTTGGCTATTTTGATTGGTTTTGTGTGAGATAAATTACCTACAGTACTCCGCTCGCGTGCTTAAGGCGGTATATGCGACGAAATCAACATGGGATTGATCATATCTTGGTACCCAAGAATGATTTCTTACGCAAAATACCACCTGCACGCTTGCTACTTTTACTGTTAGCCGACATTTTTAGGATGATACTAAAATACTTAACGGAAGCTTTTCTAGCACCAAAGTTTGTATCCTGATATCATTACATTCCCATGTCCCTATATCTCAAATACCGCCCAAAAAGCTTCGCAGATGTGGCAGGACAAGAGCATGTAGTAACTACACTTGAGAATGCTGTGGATCGTGATCAGCTTGTGCATGCATATCTCTTTTTTGGTTCACGTGGCACAGGAAAGACATCTGTTGCTAGGATTCTTGCAAAGATACTTCTTATACGTGGAATAGAAGACGAAGATCTGCAGCAACAAATAATACAAAGTGTAGATGATGGAAATTCTGTAGATCTTATAGAAATAGATGCAGCGAGTAATAGAGGAATAGATGATGTAAGAGATTTGAAAGAAAAAGTGCAGTTTGCTCCAAACATAGCTTCTGCAAAAGTTTATATAGTGGATGAGGTGCATATGATGACAAAAGAAGCATTTAATGCACTTCTAAAAACTTTGGAAGAACCACCTGAGCATGCTTACTTTATATTAGCTACAACAGAATTAAATAAAGTTCCGGATACCATACAATCTAGATGTCAGAGATTTCCTTTTCGTCCACTTGGAGAGGAGGACATAATCAGATATCTGCAAAACATAGCAGATAAAGAACACATAGATATATCTCGTGGAGCACTACGTGCAATATCTAAACATGTAAACGGTGGAATGCGAGATGCTATATCACTTCTTGATCAGCTATCTTCTTCGGATAAGGTTACAGAAGAAGATGTAAGAATTAGAATAGGTGGAAGCATAGAAGAGGAGGTAGAAGAGCTTTGGATTGCTCTGGATAATCGTGATAAAAATTCTGTTATAGAAATAATAAATTCTTTGCAAGAGAAAGGAGTTTCTTTGGAGGTATTTTTGAGGCAATTACTTTCTAGGGCACGCGAAGAACTACATTCATGCATAGAAAAAAAGACAGATATATTGGATGCTACAAATCGCATAGATGCAATTTTTCAAGCACTCAGAAACCTAAGAGTTTCTCCTGTTCCAAGTATTGCTCTAGAAGTTGCTTTGGTAGAACTATGTATGGATGAAAGTGAGCAAAAAATCAGTAAATCTGCCAAGCGCGTAAAAGAAGTAAAAGAAAAAGCAGTAAAAGTTGCAAAGGCTGCAAAAGAAAAAGAGTTAGAAGATATAAAAAAAGAAGAGGCAAAAGAAAAAATAGAAGATTCTAAATCTTTTGTTTCCGAAGAAATAAGCAAAGAAAGCTTGAGTGCAACTTGGGAAGATATTGTTTCTTCTATAAAAACTCCTTCTGTTCGTATGTCACTAAAAGATGCTGTAATAGTTTCTGTAGATGGAAATTTATTGAAGCTTGGTTTTTCATCTAATTTCCATAAAGAAAAAATAGAAGATACTCATGCAAGCGTAGAGGTAGAAAAAGCTTTGCATGAAAAATATCAACAAGAGATTAGAATGGAATGTATTTTGCGTGGTGATGAAGACATCCAAGAGTCATATAAAAAAGAAGATGAAGTTAATATGGTGGATGCAGTTTCTGAAATATTTGGTTAGGCTTCGACTACGCTCAGCCTGACACATGTTTTTATTGGCTTTAGCATTCAATTGCAAACATTATGGATAAAGATCAGCTTAGAAAAAGTATAGGCGATAGAGTGTCGCAAATGTCAGATAAAGATCGCGATATTGAAAGCAGATCTGTTTGTAGAAGAATAAAAGAATTATTACCAAAGGAGCCATGTACAATTTGTGCTTATCATCCGTTTAAGAGTGAGGTAGATGTTAGGTATTTGATAAAAGATTTGGTAGATGAAGGTTACGAAATATATTTGCCATGCTTTGATATTAAAGGGCTCAAATTTAGATTGTTTTCTGGCGATGCAGATTTATCTCCTGGACAACTAGGTGTGATGGAGCCAAGTAAATCTTCTAAGCTTCTAGATCCGCAGGGCGCAAAATTTGTAATAGTTCCAGGTAGAGCATTTGATAAGTTGGGAAATCGTCTGGGGCGTGGAAATGGGGGATATGACTACTTTATCTCTGCTCAGAGAGGGCTGAATTCTGATACTAGGTTTCTGGGTGTATGTTTTGAATGTCAGATAGTAAATGAAGTGCCTGTAGAGGGGCATGATGAGGTGATGGATGAAGTGGTGACATGCAGGGGGTAAGCTTGCTGTTTGGAATTTGGAATTTTTTGGAATTTGTTTTTTGGAATTTGGAATTTTCAGCGTAAGCTGAATATATGACTTACCTTCCAGCATTACAAAAAACAGATCCAGAGGTACGGGATTTGATCGTTTCCGAGGAAAAGAGAGAGGCGGATAAAATTAGACTTATACCATCCGAGAATTATGCATCACAAGCTGTGATGGAGGCGACTGGCTCTATACTTACAAACAAATATTCAGAGGGATATCCACATAAGCGTTACTATGAAGGTCAGCAAGTTACAGATGCTATAGAAGATTTGGCGATAGACAGGGCAAAAGAGCTTTTTGGAGTGGAGCATGCAAATGTGCAGCCATACTCTGGGAGTCCTGCAAATATGGCGGTTTATCACGCTGTGCTTGAGCATGGAGATACGATAATGGGGCTTGCACTTCCTCATGGAGGTCACCTGACACATGGATGGAAAGTGAATTTCTCTGGCAAGACATATAATTCTGTTCCATATGAGCTAGATCCAGAAACTGAGATGCTTGATTACGGGAAAATTCTGGAAAAAGCGCGTGAGGTAAAACCAAAACTAATAGTCGCAGGCTACACTGCATATCCTAGGATTATAGATTGGGAGAAATTTAGAGAAATATGTGACGAAGTAGGAGCACTATTTCATGCAGACACTTCTCATATAACCGGTCTTATAGTTGGAGGGGTTCATCCAAATCCTTTCCCAATTGCAGATACTGGTATTACAACTACCCATAAATCTTTACGTGGTCCTCGTGGAGCTATGATTATGAGCAAAGCAGAGCACGCTCAAAAAATAGATAAGGCAATAATGCCAGGCCTTCAGGGAGGTCCTCACAATCATACTACTGCCGCAATTGCAGTAGCTCTAAAAGAAGCAAAGACGCCTGAATTTAAAACTTATGCAGAGCAAATAGTAAAGAATGCAAAAGCACTTGCTGAGAATATGAAATCTCATGGCCTTAGACTTGTAAGTGGAGGAACAGATAATCATCTCATACTATTTGAAACTCAGCAGAGTAAAGGAATATCTGGTCGTGATGCAGCAAAGGCTCTAGATAAAGCGGGAATAGTTACAAACTGTAATACTGTTCCATTCGATCCAAATCCTCCATTTAATCCATCTGGAGTTCGTATTGGCACACCTGCAATAACCTCTCGTGGTATGAAAGAGGATGAGATGAAGAAGATAGGGGACTGGATAAATTCTGTACTAGAAAATCATGAAGACGAAACAAAGCTCACAGGTATTGCAGAAGATGTAAAAGCGCTGTGTGATGATTTTTCATGTCCTGGAATAAATCCCGGTAACTGGAGTTAAGAAGTTGGTTTTTTAATTCGTTAAAACTGACAAGTGGGTAGTGAGTAGTGGGTAGTGGCTAGTAATGAATATAATGTTTGTTCTTGCTTTGCTTCTAATCACTAATCACTAATCACTAATCACTCGTAAACATTCTTCAGGTACCTCCACTTCTCCAAGTGCTCCATACAGTGGCCAATATAAATTCGAAGGGCTCCATACAGTAAAGCCACATTGCCCCGCATCAAATACTGCATCTATCTGATCTTTCATGTCTTTTTTGTCTACTCTGTATCCTTGTATCCAAGGCCGTAGTTTATGTGAATCATCTCCTAGAATATCTTTGTATCCTGTCATTGTTTTATGTACAAGCTCGTACATTCTGCTTCTGCCAAATTCATTTCTGTAATAAGCGCCTTCTCCGAAACTAGCAGGATATGCCATAGGAGAGATCACATCTACGTATCTGGCAAATCTGGCGACATCTTGTCCTAGGCGTTCTAGATTTCTTTCATAATCCCATCCAAGAATTGCATATGTACTTATGCCAAGTTTTGTATTTTTTTCTGACTTATCTATTTCTTCTCTAGTCATCTGTATAAATTTCTCTACTCGGTTTGATTTTTCTCTTCCGTTTAATCCAATTTGAGCTTGTGTATATTCAGTTGGGTATCTTATGTAATCCAAATTAATTTCATCTATGCCGCTTTCTATAACATCCTTTATAAGCTGCCTGTTGTATTCCAGTACAGTTTCATTAGATAAGTCTACCCATACGTCTCCTACGCTTGTATTTGTTTCTGGATGCCTTATTTGTGTGCTTGTATCTAATGCTGCCAGTCTTCTGTCTTTTGCAGCTACAAAACGCGCAATAGTGTATATGCCATTATCTTTTGCTTCTTTTACAACTTCCGAAAGATCATATTTTTTCCTCTGAACACCTAAATCTTTTGCAATTTCAGAAGTGGTTTCGAAAAACACATCATGTTCTTTTACGTCTATTACAAGAGTATTACCAGAAGCAGTAATCAGCTTATCTAGGCTTTCTTCCAAAAATCCATCTTTGCGAGCAATGCTATTTGATGTCATGTAGATGCCTCTCTGTGTTAGATCGGACTTCTTGGATTTCCAGGTTTCAGATGCCACAAATATATCGCTATCTGCATGTGTTTTTTCTACATCTTCTATCACCTCTACTGCCTCTAAAACTTCCTCTGCCGATAGCATATGCGCTGCAGACATAGAGCTTATTGCTGCGTTCATATGTTCTGAGCTCACAATTTCCATTGGCCATAACATAAGAAATCCCATAGCTGCAGTTGCAAATAAAGATTTAGATTTTCTATGAGATTTATATTTATATGTAGTTAAAAAAACTGCATCGTGGGTTTCTTCGCATATCATATCTACCCGATGCTCTGTAAGAGTGTAGGTCTTCATAGTTTTATTCTGGCTGTAAGGTTTCTAGTGTGTGAGTAATTCCAAATTCAAGTCTAGGAGTTAGTTCGTATTGCATAGTCTTTCCAATTTCTAGCCATGTAATATCAGTGAAGTGGGGGACTAGTACTATGGCTACTACTGTTGTGATAGTTGCAAATAGAAGCCCTCTTTCACTTTTACTTAATGGTTCGTGTGGGATAAAAGGTTTTTCGAAGTGATGTTTCCAATACAAGAATATTTCTAGTAAATGCTCTGCAATCTTGAGCCTTGGAGCAACTCTGAGGAACATATTTAGAAGAAGAACTTCAAGTCTTGCAATCCTTCCAATTCCTCCTATTGCGACAGTGTGGTGGAAGGCAATACTTAGAAGTAGTCCAAGTGCTATGAAGAATATATCTACAATTCCTTCCCTCATGGTTTCTGCAAATGTCCAGTACCAGCTTAGATTGTGTCTGGTTCTATATTTGATGACATCGAGTGCCATGTGAAGACATACAAGCAGTGTAAATACACCAAGATTTAGAACGATAGATGCAGTTACAGTGGCTACTGCAAACCATATACGAAACCATGCCCAGTCATCGTGATGATGGGCCACGTGAACTACGTGTCTTTTTGTAATGCTAATGGCGATGAGAGCTAATCCCATATTTGTGTTTATTTGTATATATTATAACACAAATTGGGGGATATGCAACTACTCCATTTTTCTAAAAAGTGCATTTGTGACACCTCTCCAATCGGTTGCTAGAGTTTCTTGGTTGGTTGATTTATATAGAGTATTTGCGATTGTAACTAGTGTCTCCTGAATGTCACTTCTGGATTCATGATCACTTAAATCTGGATTAGGGTCATTTGCCATTGCGTTATGTATTTGGTTTCTAAATTCAGATGTAGCTCTTATCCACGCTTTTCTTGCACCATCAAAATCTTCTAGTTCTACTAGGTCATATATTCCAGGAATAAGATCCCTAGCTAAATCTCTACTACTTGGATCTCCAGGAAATCTTTGCCATCCATCTCGAAGTAAATGTCCTATCTCTACTGTCATGAATACAATCTGATCTTCTAGAAAGATGCGGTCAAACCAATGAAGAACTAATTTTATGAACAAAAATTTTGTTCAAAATTATTTACCACTCACTTTCTTGTTCAGCTCCTATCCTCCTACACAATTGCATATATGTTTCAGCATTTTCATGAGATTGCTTTCTTTCTCTTTCAACATGTTCTGGCCAAAATATTTCTTTTTGTAGTTTTATGTTATTTCTGTGGAAAGCTGCCTGCAGACGAGCTCTAAATCCTTGTACTTCGTGATAGCATTCAATAATCTTATGTTCTCTTAACACAATCTCATCATACGGATTATATTCTGATCCACCGAGAATCTCTCCTGTTTCTGGATTGCTGAAACTTATTTGAAAGCCTGAATCTTCATCTTCTTTTTTTGATGAAGAAATGTTCAATGTGAGGCAATTATCATCTAATAATAAGTCTTCAGCTTCTCTGAGAGCACTCTGTAATACAGATGTTTCAATTTCTTCTCTTACATCTCTTCGTGATTTTTCAAAAAGTTGGCTAACTGTTAAGTATATATCAAGTGGTTCTCTAAGAGTTGTCATTAAATTCAATAATACGTCTACTAATCTTTGTCTTTCAACAGACACAACAAATCTAGGATATCCAAATGGATCTTGTGGGTTTTCAGCAACATCATATGCATACCATTCTGTTGGTCTGTCTGTAGAGCTAGTTGACATGTATTAGTTTTAGTTTTATTTGAGTTAAATATCAAGTATTTAGCATACTTAATCAAGAAGATTTCTTCGCCACCTCCACAGTAGGTCCACCGCCTTCGTCTAGTTTCTTCTTCAAATTCTCCATTTTGTGCCATCCATGTTCGCTATAATAATTTTTATTATCAAAAGGAGCTAAAGCGAACCACATAGCCTGTGTTGAGGAGGGGTGAATGTTTAGAGCTCATTATTAAAACTCAATTTTCATTATTTATTTGCATTTATATAGTCATGAATTCGTTGTTTATTCTCGTTCTCTTGATTTGATTTGAAATAAATTTCCAGGAATACAATTTTCTGCTCTTGCGGGATGTAAGCATAGATAACGCGGATGCCACTTTTGGCACCTCGTCCTTTTAAGCTTTTACATTGAAATTTTTTAACTTTAAAAAATTGTAATGTATCACTATTTTCAATTCCCTTAATTTCAAAAATACTTCCACTATCAATTTCTTTACAATGAAAAAGCTCTATTCGATACTGCTTGTTTACTTCTAGGTCATCCTGCAAAGTTGAAAACTTCTTTTGAAGTTTTTTTAGGTTGCGCGAAAATTCTTTTGTCTTTTCATACTTCATCATCGTCATCGTATTGTCTTACGGAAAATTCATCTGTGCGTGCAAAAACAGCCTCATAATCAATTTCTTTCATGTCATCTGTGCCAACCCATGGAACATCTTTATGAGAATAATCTTTCATTTTAGTGGCATTAAAATCCTTAAAACGTTCAATTTCCCAATCAATCAATTCTTTTTCACGAGCAGAAAAAATTGTTAAATCTGCCTTTCTGCGCGGTAGGTATTTTTTTTGATCATGCTGAAAATACTTTTTTACTACAGATACGAGTTCTTCATCTTTTTCCATTTGTTTCACAATTTCAGTGAAAGCAACAGGAGTTGGCCCAAAATGATTTTTTATATATTTTGCACCAACTAGCTGTTCTTCGAATTTCTCGTAATAGTCAAAGTCAATAAAGTACATCAATTTACAAACAACAGCTTCGCCAATGTTAGGACGCGCGCCGATTCGTTCCAGTATGTATAAAAGTACTTCCTTGAATTTATCAATTTTTTCCTGCGGCACTGAAATACGTACCTCTTGATTTTTGGGCTCAATTTTCTTTTTTGCTTTTTCAAGCTCAACTTTTTGTGTTAATACCGGCTTTTTCGCCAAAAAATCTTCTAAGGATAGCCCAAAGAATTTAGCTAGTTTTTGTGCTTCTTCAACCAACATCTTACGTTCACCCTTTTCTACCTGTACGTATGTAGGTCGTGATATGCCAATCTTCTTCGCTAAAAATTCCTGACTGACATTTTGATTTTGCCGAAGGCTTTTAAGATATGTAGTCATGATAGTTTTTGTGAACCGTTTATTAGATATAATTTAAGTAATAAGAAATAGCTACAGTACAAATTGTATCAAATGCAAAAAATCCTGTCAATGTAAATGTTAGGATATTTTACACTTCTAAAAACAGGTTGGTTATAAATTAACCAGTGCATACTTAAGTGACATCGTTGTCCGGCCTGTGAACAGGCCGACAAAAAGGACGCAAGCGGAACTGGTGCTAAAGAAAAGAAGGAAAAACGGGCGAAGACGCCCGTAAGACCTCATGCGCGAGACGCGCATGCTACTTATCCTTCTTCGCAGCCTCCACAGTAGGTCCTCCACCTTCATCTAGCTTCTTCTTCAAATTCTCCATTTCGTGCCATCCATGTTCACTGTAATAAATTTTATTTTTTATGTTATCTAAAGCATGTCTTATGTACGGAATAATGTTATCTGGAAGATTATTTATATCAAACCAAGATAAATCATCACATTTGTGTGGTTCCTTATTTTCTGGTTTTCCTTGCCACTTATGAGTGATAAAAAATATATCCACTCTATTATTATTTTCTCTCGTACCAGAATCTCTGTGCATTATATGAACAGCTTGTAAATCTTCTGGCTTTAATAATATTCCTGATTCTTCTTTTGCTTCTCTAATAATACATTGAGTAAATGTCTCTCCCTCATCTACGTGCCCAGCTATAAGACTATACTTCCCATCCTCATATCCAGTGTTGAAACGCTTTAGAAGCATTACTTGATTATCACGCATTAAAACTATATAAGAAGCAGGTACAGCTTTAGGCCTATTGCGTGGTGATAATATTTTTTGCATTGAAGATGGATAGTATATGTGAATGAAAGTTCAAGTATAATTATGAGATGATGTTGTGAATATAACAGAATTTTTCTATAGTTGAGTCGTTATGTATAACGCTGGCGAGATTTTCAATCCATTACAGGACGGAGAGGCTCTCAGGGAGCATGGTAATTTGTTTGCAATAATCAAGCACTCTGTACGTGGAGCAGCTTTTGGTGCGCTTGTCGCTGGCGTGACATGTGGATTAGATCCTCCACAGAATGTTGCAATTGGAGCACTTATAGGCTTGGTGTCTGACCATGTTCAGATTATTGCTCGTAGAGTTGTTGGGGATTATTGATAAAGTATGCATATGAGTGCTTTTAAATGGTAATTGCGAGTTACTATCGGTAGCATGTTCCGCATGAGCTTGGAAACAGACAATATAGTTGCGCAAATTATTACTCTCGATGATCAGCTACAAAGTCATTGGAGAAGTGCATTGCAGGATGAAGGATTGTTAGATGAAGTCACAGATAGCATTAGTAGAATCACAGTGCAGATTTCATTGCTTAAGATAGACTTGGGAAAGTTGGATTTTGAACGTGCAGTCGAAATCGAGAGGCGATTGCAACACAATGAGTCATAAGTGTGACTACGCCTTTCTTGCCGCCTCCACAGTAGGTCCTCCGCCTTCATCTAGCCTCTTCTTCAAATTCTCCATCTCAACCTTTTCTTCTTCAGATAGTTCCTCGCCATTGGTTATTTTCTTCTTCAGAGAGTTATAGCTATTTGTCCACATTTCGCGGTCACGCCATTTTCGGTATTCATCTAACTTCATGCCTTTCTTTCTAGCCTTTTTAATCTCTTCCAGTTCTTTCTCTTTCTTCTTATCTTCACCTTTCTGAGCGGTTCTTGCAGCTTTTGCGCTTGCTGACCATTTACGGACTTTGTCTTCTACTTCTTCTCTTTTTTCTGCATATCTCTCTCGAGAGTTTTTTCGAATTTTTTCTGTGCGGCCTTTGTCTTGTGCAAAATCTGGAGGAGGAAGTGTAGCTACAGAGAATGGATTACTTGTTATGCCTTCTATCATCAGTTTTACGTAAGCTTGATATTTAGGAAGTCCAACAATATCTTCTGCCATTTTTTCATCTCCAAACTGAGAAGCAATTTCTTCTGCATCTTCTGATCCTACCTGGAAGGTGATCAATGTTCCTACATTTCCAAACACAGCATCTCTAAGCATAGTGTTTGATTTATCTGGAGTGAGCTGGCTTACATACTGATTTGCCATTGTAAGATTCAATCTATATTTACGTGCTTCAGATAGAATCGAAGCAAAAGATGGAGTAGCAAAATTTTGGAATTCATCTACATACAAGTAGAAATCATTTCTTTCGGATTCTGGTACATCCGCTCTACTCATAGCATCTATCTGGAATTTTGTTACAAGCATAGATCCTAGGAATGCAGAGTTATCTTCTCCGAGTTTTCCTTTACTTAAATTCACTATGATTATTTTCCCAGTGTCCATCGCATGACGAATATCTAGTGAGCTTGCTGTTTGCCCTATTATATTTCTTATGATTGGAGTGCTTAGAAGTTGCCCTATTTTGTTTTGTATAGCGGCTACTGCTTCTGTTCTGTATTTTTCTGACCATCCTTCGTATTCATCTTCCCAAAAACTTTTTACTAGTGGGTCAGATAAATGAGAGACTACCTTTTTCCTGTATGCATCATCTGCAAACATTCTCATAATGCCAAGCATTGAGCTGCCTGGAGATTCCAGAAGTGCAAGGAGTGTATTTCTAAGTATGTGCTCCATTCTTCCACTCCATACGTCTGGCCATATCTTTGTGAAAACTGCCATAAGTCCAGATGCAACTAACGATCTTTGATCTGAGTTGCTACATTCCAACATATTGAAAGATATTGGATAATCTCTATCTGTAGGATCAAAAAGCACCACATCATTTGTTCTGCTTTTTGGAATCATCTTGAGAGCAGATTCAGCTAGATCTCCATGAGGATCTATAACAGCTATGCCTTTGCCACTTTGAATATCAGAGAAAATCATATTTTCCAAGATCGTAGATTTTCCCATTCCAGTCTTTCCTATTACATATATATGACGCCTTCTATCATCTTGTTTTATTCCGAATCGTGTTCTTTTGCCACGAAATACAGATTCTCCTAAAACTGTAAGATCCTTGTCATTTTCGGAAAGTATAGGCAATTCATGAGGTGGCTCTAGTTGCTTATTTGTAACCCAATCTATGTTTGGTGTTTTTACTAAGATTGTAGGAAGATGCCATATGGTTGCTGCTTCTTCGTGACTGAGTAAAAATCTTTTTGTGCTTTTAGTTGATCGGAAGTTATTACTTTGTGGAAGATCAAACTGTCTAAAGCTGCTAGATATTTCTTGTAGTTTGGATTCACATGCAGATGTCATTCCTTTTGGAGCAATTACACGTAATGTTATAGATGCATCAAAAAGCAATCTGCACATCTTATCTTTAGATGCTTGTAATTCATCTTCTCTATCATGAGTACGAGTTGTTTGGCGAATGTCTAGATCTTTTGTGTCATCAAATTTTGAATCTCTTGCAATTTGTATAGGAGAAATAATATCTCCTATGCTGTTAAGCCAACTACGAAATCCGCCCATTATTACATCTAGCGGCAAAAGAAGGATTCTTTTTATTCCTCTAGCAAGATGAACACTTGCAAAGATATTTCTATACCAAGTGTATTTACTTGGTAGGCCTTTTGTAATCAGTGGTAAAAATCTAAGTACTCTTCTAGGGAACTTGCTGGAGTTTGGCTTTAGTTTGAGAACTATATGACCTCTCATTTTTGGGTCTTGATACTTAGATAATGTAGATGTGAGTCCAGATAGGGGATCTATAGTCACGCGATTAAGCATGTCATCAAACTGAGGATGTCTCTTTATTGGGAAAATATCTGGATGTGATAGTGTTAGATTTAATTCGCGAGATTCTTCTTCCTCAGTTATATCTAGAGATTTTGGATCTATTTGTTCTACATTTATATCTGGATATTGTGCATATATTTGACTCTCTACTGCTGAAGCTGTTTTTTCATTTGTTCGTACAAAAAAACATATCTTTCCATTAAGTGATGCAATTTCCAAAGAGACTATATTTTTCAATGCATGAATAGCAGCAAGGGACTGCTCCATAAGAAGAGGCCCACGCTTTGGACCACGATCATCATCTTTGGTCTTGGACGGCCTGATTTTTAGAAGAACCTCAGCCATAGATTTTATTTATTAGCACTTGTTAAGTAAATCGGAAGCAAGCTCGAGTGCAACAGTATTATACGCATAATCCATTCTTATAGGTCCAAGTATTCCTATAACTCCATCTTCTCCTCTTATTGTGTATTTGGTTACAAGTAATGCACAACTTTGTAATGTATGAAGAATATGTTCTTCGCCAATGTAATATCTGATTTTTTCATCTATTTCTACTTCTACAGATCCCAAAAGATCTGTAAGACCTTCTTCTAAAACTTCTACTACATTACTTGCAAGTAATGCATCCTGTTGAAATTCAGGTTGTCTAAGAACATTTGCAAGACCCATATAGTAGACTCTGTTTCTATGCGGAATAGTTGCAAAGCTTATATTTGGCATTATACGAGAAAGTAATGCTACAGCTTCATATGCACGCTCTTGGTCTTTGCGATTAAGATATTGATTTTTAAGTGATTCAAATCTTTCTTTTACAAGTGCTTCCTGTTTAGTTGGTTTCATAAAATCTTTTACATACATCCTGTATCCCATCGCAGTGGGGATTCTACCTGCGGATATATGAGGTTGTTCTATAAATCCCTCCTCGCTTAAGATGTGCATTTCATTCCTTATAGTTGCACCTGATATATCAAACTTCTTTCTGTCGATTATAGATTTAGAACCTACCGGAAGACCGGTTTGAATGAATTCGTCAATAATCGCTGCCAGTAGCTTCGCCTGTCGCTCGTTCATAGTTTAAATCATTGTAACATATGCTATTGGTGTCTATTTTGGAATTGGCAACCAGTGGTTAGTGATTAGTGGATAGTGGTTAGTATCTCACTACTGCGCTACTACCTACTGCGCTACTACCTACTGCGCTACTACCTACTGCGTTACTACCTACTTTTTCTTCTTTTTCTTCTTAGTCGTTGCTTTCTTCTTTTTGGTTACAGCTTTCTTCTTCTTAGTTGTTGTCTTTTTTACAACTGTCTTTTTTGCCTCTTTTACTGCTTTTTCCTTTTTCTTTTCTTCTTCTGCTGCTTTCTTTTCTTTTATTTTTTCAGCTGCTTCTTTTGCTTTTAATTCCATTTTTTCTTCTTCTGTAAGTTTTCTCTTCTTTGGTTTTATAGTTTTTTTCACAGATGCTGCAGTTGCCATTTTCTTCTGGAATCTTTCTACTCTTCCAGAACTTGTAATACCACGGTATTTACCGGTGTAAACAGGATGACAATTGCTACAAACTTCAGTTTGCTGCTCTTTAACTGTGCTTGGGATAGTAAATACTGCGTTGCAAGCAGTGCAGTTTACTTTTGCGTCCTGGTGTACTTCTGGGTGGATATTAGGCTTCATAGGATTAGGTATCTTAGGTACTTTGAGTATCTTAGGTATCTTAGGTAGTAAATCAACAATTATTAACGCTTTTTCTTCTTCTTTTTGGTGCTAGATGCTTTTTTGGCTGGTTTCTTAGCAGGCGCCTTCTTTTTAAGAGCTGGTTTCTTATTTTTTACTTCTATTTTTTCTTCAAGCAAATCGCTTTCTATGCCTTCTTTCTTCATTGCCTTCTGAAGTGCCACTTCTTCTTTTCTAGCTTTTTCCATGGCTTTCTGCATTTTTGTTTCATCTATTTCTCCCTCTTCTTCCAGTACTAGACTTATAGAAGCAACTACGTCTCGTGCTTTCATTCTCATAATTATAACTCCTTGAGTTGCTCTTCCTCTTAGTGGGATATCAGAAATTTGTAGTCTTATAGTTTGTCCATGTTTACTTATACATATTAGATCTCCTTTTTCTTCTCCGGTTAAAACAAAACCTCCAACTATATTTCCAGTCTTCACTGTTATGTTTGCAGCTTTTACTCCAGTTCCTCCACGGCCCTGAATTCTATATTCAGTTGTCTTGGTCATCTTGGAAAGTCCATTTTCCATTACTACAAGTAGATGTGATAGGTCAGGGAATGCGATAGGATCAGCTGCTACAACTTCATCATCTTTACCTAGTCTTATTCCTCTTACACCTGCTGCTGATCTTCCCATTACACGAACATCTTTTTCTGGGAAGCGAATTGCTTTTCCTTTCTTGCTAAGTAGGAATAATTGATCACTACCAGAAGTCAAAGCAACCCATTTAAGTTCATCTCCGTCATGCATCTTCTGAGCGATCAGTCCGCTCTTTCTTATATTATCGAATTCAGAAAGTTCACACCTTTTTACGGTTCCTTGTTTGGTTGCCATAAATAGGAATTTCTTTCCTTCAAATTTTTGTAACAGTATTGAAGAAATCTTTTCGTTTGGTTTTAATTGCAATAGATTAATTATGTTCTGTCCTTTTGCAGTTCTACTTGCTTGAGGCAGTTCATAAACTGGAATAGTAAATACTCGTCCAGTATTTGTGAAACAGAGAAGCTCATCATGATTCATTGCATATTCCATGTTCATTAGTTCATCTTCATCTTTTGTAGTCATTCCCTTAACCCCTTTTCCTCCTCTGTGTTGTGCTCTGAACTGAGCAGGGGAGAGGCGCTTCACGTAGCCTTGTTTTGTGAGAGCTACGATCATAGGGGCGTTTGGAATAGTATCTTTTGCAGAGAACTCTCCAATCGCATTTGCTTTTATTACAGTTCTTCTTTCGTCACCATATATTTTCTGTATCTCTACTAGTTCAGCTTTTATATTTTTATCCATCTTCTTTTGATCTCCCAAGAGCACTTCGCAGTCTCTTATAAAATTCTTCTTTTCTTTTAGCTCATCTTCTATTTTTTTGCGTTCAAGTCCTGCAAGTGTCTGAAGTCTCATCTGCAAGATCGCATCTGCTTGAATATCTGTAAGTTTAAATTTCTTCATAAGTCCTTCCTTTGCAATTTCTTTTGTTTTGCTGGATTTAATTAGTTTTATAACTGCGTCGATATTATCTAAAGCTTTTTTGAGGCCTTCTAGAATATGAGCACGTTCTTTTGCTCTATCTCTTTCCCATGTGATGCGCCTAATAGTGACTTCACGACGATGTTTTATGAAAATTTCTAATAGTTCCTGCAGATTCATCAATCTTGGCTGTAAGCCATCTGCAAGAGCAATCATGTTATATCCGAAGCTTGATTGTAATGGAGTCTGTTTAAAGAATTGATTAAGAATTTTTTGAGGATAACTATCTTTCTTTAGTTCTATTATTATTCGCATTCCCTCTCTATTGGATGATTCATCGCGAATATCAGATACTCCTTGAACTATTTTTTCTTGTACTAAGTAAGCCATTCTCTCTATGAGAGATGATTTATTAACCTGATAAGGAATTTGGCTAATTCTAATGCGCTGCTTACCATTTTTCCCTTCTTCAATTTCGGCAACTCCACGTATAGGTATAGATCCACGACCTGTTAGATATGCTTGTTTTAGCATTTTTTTTCCGTAGATCACTCCTCCAGTTGGAAAATCTGGCCCTTTTACAAATTCAAGTAAATCTTCCACTGTTGCCTTTGGATGATCCATGAGATGTAAAATCGCCTCCATGAGCTCATTTAGATTGTGTGGAGGAATATTTGTGGCCATTCCTACAGCGATACCTACAGTTCCATTTAGAAGTAACTGTGGAATTTTTGATGGAAGAACGGATGGTTCTTTTCTGGTTTCATCGTAGTTTGGTCGAAAATCAACTGTGTCTTTCTCTATATCTGTGAGCATCTCCTCTGTAATCTTTTCCATTTTTGATTCTGTATAACGCATTGCAGCGGCGCTATCTCCATCTATAGATCCGAAGTTTCCTTGTCCTCGTACTAGTGGATATCTCAGTGAGAAATCCTGTGCCATACGAACAAGAGATTCATAAATTGCACTGTCTCCATGTGGATGATATTTACCCATTACATCACCAACGATTCGAGCAGACTTGAGGAATTTAGATGAATGTTTAAGTCCAAGCTGATTCATAGAGTGGAGTACTCTTCTGTGAACTGGCTTTAAGCCGTCTCTTGCATCTGGAAGCGCACGTGAGACTATGACACTCATTGCATAGTCTAAGTAACTTTCTTCCATTTCATGAACTATAGGTCGGGGAGCGAGCCTCCCGATATTTGATAGTGTTTCCTGCGATTGATCTTTCTTTGGCATAGGCGGAAAGTATTTTAGGGGAAAAGGAGAGGTTGAGGAAGAGATTTAAGAGGGTAACGAAAGTAAGGGAGGTAAAGTAAGTATGGTAGGTACAGACTGAATATGACGAATTAAATCTTGCCTACTTTACCTACAATACCTACCTTACCTACAATACCTTGTAAAAAGTGCTTTCAATCGTATCTACACCCATAGGCAACCTCGGAGATATCTCCGAACGCGCCAAGTCTACACTTGAATCTTGTGATGCAATTATCTGTGAAGATACTAGGGTTACAGGAAAATTGATTGAATTACTTAAGTTGCAAAAAAAAGAACTTATTTCATTTCATTCGTATTCAGATAAGGGGAAGGTAAATAAGATTATAGAAAGATTGGAAAGTGGTGATCACCTGACTTTAGTTTCCGATGCCGGGACTCCAGGAATATCTGATCCTGGATATTTGGTTGTGTCAGAGGCGCGAAGTAGGGGATTAGATATAGAAGCAATTCCCGGACCTTCTGCATTTTTGAGTGCGCTATCTGTATCTGGTCTTCCTATAAATAAATTTACTTACCTGGGATTTTTGCCACTCAAGAAAGGTAGGAAAACTCTTATCGAATCTTTTCGTGAGTGTGAGCACACAGTAGTTTTCTACGAATCTCCACATAGGATAGAGAAAACACTTTCAGAAATTGCATCTGTGTTATCTGATCAGCCAGAAAGAAAAATAGTTATATGTCGTGAACTTACAAAGATGTATGAGGAGGTTATAGAGATGAGTGTTTGTGATG
>JABICL010000008.1 GCA_018652265.1 Candidatus Peribacteria bacterium | reverse complement strand
AAGAGCAGATTACAATGACACAATAATGAATGCTCCAACATCCGGAACAATTACTAAGGTTAATATAAAAACAGGAGAACTTCTTTCTACAGCTTTTCAGCAAGATGCTGCAATAACTATGCTTGGAGAATCTCCATATAGGATAGAGATGTTTGTTTCCGAGATAGATATTCCAAAAGTAGAATTAGAACAAGACTCTCAGGTAGAACTAGATGCTTTCCCTGGAGATCCATTTGGAATTTCTGTTGCAGAAATTGATCCTGCAGCAACTATAAAAGATGGCGTACCTAAATACAGAATAAAGTTAGATTTCACGGGCAGTATGGAAAATCTAAAGATAGGTATGACGGGTGATACAGATATAATAACTGGTGGTCGTGAAGATGTTCTTATGATGCCTTCTAGAGCTGTTCTAGAAAGAGATGACGGATCGTTCTATGTTCGAGTTCTTCAGAAAGATGGAATCGTAGAAGAAAAAGAAATAGAAACTGGACTAGAAGGTAGTATGGATATCGAAATAATAAGTGGCGTTAGCGAAGGTGAAGAAATAATAGTTCTAATGAAAAAATAATTTTTCTTATGCCAAAAAAAAGTGAAACACCATTGATGGAAACTAGAGACTTGAAAAAGTCATACTTTAGTACCTCGGGATATGAAACGCAGGTGCTTTTTGATGTAGATCTAAAAATAAATTCCGGTGAGTTTGTTTCTATAATGGGTCCGTCTGGATCTGGAAAATCTACTCTTATGCATATTTTGGGCTTTCTGGATGTTCCTACAAGTGGTAGTTATCTTTTCGATGGAGAAGATGTTTCTGGCTTTTCTGATAATGAACTTGCAGAAATTCGTGGCACTAGGGTTGGATTTGTTTTTCAGTCTTTCAATCTACTTCCTAGGACTACGGTACTTCAGAATGTGATACTTCCACTTATGTACAACAACGATCATTCATCTGCCGAGAGAGTGGAGATGGCACATGCTGCTATAGATCAAGTAGGACTTTCAGATAGAGCTAAGTATCTAACAAATCAACTTTCAGGTGGACAACAACAACGTGTAGCAATTGCACGCGCACTCGTTACTCAGCCGGACATAATCTTTGCAGATGAGCCTACTGGTAATCTGGATTCACAGTCTGGAATGCAAGTAATGTCTATACTTCAGGATCTAAACGAAGAAGGACATACTATCATTTTGGTAACTCACGAAAAGCAAACTGCAATGCATTCAGAAAGAATCTTGCATATTCTCGATGGATGCATAGATTCAGATAAAAGTGATTTCAAAAGAGTGAAAGCAAAAGATCTTTCTTCCCTTAAATAATATTTAATGCTGAGAATCTATCTTAGATAGCGCTCCACTCGCGTGCTTAAGGTGGTATATGCGACGAAATCAACATGGGATTGATAATATATTGGTACCCAAGAATGATTTCTTACGCAAAATACCACCTGCACGCTTGCTGCTTATATGTCAGTTCCGTTATAGGTGAGATTATCTCAAAATGACAATGTGGTTAATCATGTCTAAAATGCGAAGTAGTATGAGAATAGGGGATACAATAAAAACGGCATACCGTGGAATGAGATCTAATATATTTAGAGCATTTCTTACTATGCTTGGAATTATTATAGGTGTGGGATCTGTTGTACTTATGACCGGAGTAGGAGAAAGCATGGAAGGAGTAATACTTGGTCAGATAAGTTCGCTTGGAGCTAAGAGCATGGTTATATTCCCAGGCAATGGTGGACCAGAAGAAGGAGCAGCAACTGCTCGTCCTGGATATGACAGCATGAAATTTTCGGATATAGAAGAGCTAGAAAAACTTGAATCAGTAGCAAACATGGCACCAGTTATATTTATACCTGGTGATACAAATTATGGGAGGGAATCTTCTTCTCCAACAATATATGGAACAAATGAAAAATTCTTTTCGAATCAAAGTATAGAAGTAGATCAGGGGAGATTGATTACTGAGGCAGATGATGAAAAAGTAAAATTTGTAGCAGTGCTGGGCCCAGACGTTGTAGAAGATTTATTTCCTGGCAGTAATCCAATTGGTAAAAGAATCAAAATAGCAGATAGAACTTTTACTGTAGTAGGTGTTACTGAATCTGTAGGTACTCAGTTTTTTCAGAATGCAGATGAAAGGATTTTTGTTCCTTTGTCTGTAGCTAGATCTGTTACTGGTCAGAAGCATTTAAGCTATATGACATTTGAAGCTACTGATACTTTTGATCGTGCGTTTGCGGATGTGAAATATGTGTTGCGCAAAAGACATGGAATAGTAAACCCAGAAGAGGATCCAGATAAAGACGATTTTACGATTAGATCTTCAGCACAAGCTCAGGAAATACTAGGAACAGTTTCACTTGCCCTTACTGTATTTATAACTTTTGTAGCTAGTATTTCTCTGATTGTTGGAGGAATTGGAATTATGAACATAATGCTTGTTGCAGTTACCGAAAGAACTAGAGAGATAGGACTCAGAAAAGCAGTTGGTGCCAAAGGAAGACATATACTTTTACAATTTCTTATAGAAGCAATACTTCTCACCTTTGTAGGCGGAATAATAGGAGCGACCATGGGGGTAGTTTTATCTTGGCTTGCAGCAAATATAGTGCATCAATTTTTAGCTTCATATATATTTGCGATTTCACCAATTGCAATTGTAGTTTCTCTGCTTACTGCACTATTTACTGGTCTTATATTTGGAATAAATCCGGCTCGCAAAGCAGCAGCTTTGAATCCTATAGAAGCCCTTAGATACGAATAAATTATGCGATTCAGTGATCACATCAGTTCAGCGGCAATGAGTATAAAAAGTAATGGTACTAGATCACTACTTACTATGCTGGGCATCATAATCGGCGTAGGCGCTGTGATACTTATGCTTTCTGTAGGAAGAAGTTTTGAATCTTATATTTTAAATCAGATAGATTCTTTTGGAGGGAATGTGATGGATGTGTATCCCACAGGACTGGAAAAATTTGGACAGGTTTTAGATACGGTAACCATAGATGACTATGAGGCAACGACTAAGCTTACAAGTGTAGATAGCATTGCTCCTGTTATATTTATTCCAGAACTTGTTCACTTTGGTTCAGAAGAAGAATCTGTACTTATATTTGGTACTACAAAAGAGATATTTGATAATTATGGGCTAGAAATTTCTAAAGGTAGGCTTCTTACAGATCAGGATATAAAGAGGGCAAAATCTGTTGCAGTTGTTTCTCATAACACTGCAGAAAGTCTATTTGGATCGAAAAATCCGATAGATAAAAGTGTAAAGATAGGGAGTAGGCATTTTAATGTAGTTGGAGTTTTGAAAAGTGTGGGATCACTTATGCTTCAGGATTTAGATGAGCCAGTTTATGTTCCATTTACTGCGGCTAAATCTATGATGGACAGATCTTATCTCGATTACATATCCATGCAGGCTATAGGTGATGATGAACTTGCAAGGTCCGATGTAACTGCGCTACTTAGACAGCGGCATAGAATAAATAATCCAGATGATGATCCAGACAAAGATGATTTTATAGTTCGTAGTGCAGCTCAAGCTGCTGGGGTTATAGAAACTGTTGCTCTTGGTATTACATTATTTTTATCCATAGTTGCAGGAATATCTCTACTTGTTGGAGGAATTGGAATTATGAACATCATGCTTGTTGCTGTAAGTGAAAGAACACCGGAAATAGGACTTAGGAAAGCAGTAGGTGCCAAGAAAAAAGACATACTCTTACAATTTCTAATAGAATCCGTAGTTCTAACTCTTATAGGAGGAGCTATAGGGATAATAGGAAGTACTATCATTGGAATACTTCTAAGTAATGTGGCTGAAGTATTT
>JABICL010000046.1 GCA_018652265.1 Candidatus Peribacteria bacterium | reverse complement strand
AAGAGCAGATTACAATGACACAATAATGAATGCTCCAACATCCGGAACAATTACTAAGGTTAATATAAAAACAGGAGAACTTCTTTCTACAGCTTTTCAGCAAGATGCTGCAATAACTATGCTTGGAGAATCTCCATATAGAATAGAGATGTTTGTTTCCGAGATAGATATTCCAAAAGTAGTAATAGAACAAGATGCTCAGGTAGAACTAGATGCTTTCCCTGGAGATCCATTTGGAATTTTTGTTGCAGAGGTTGATCCTGCTGCAACTATAAAAGATGGAGTACCAAAATACAGAGTGAAGCTAGATTTCACAGGTGATATGGGTAAACTAAAAATAGGTATGACCGGCGATACAGATATAATTACTGGTGGTCGTGAAGATGTTTTAATGATTCCTTCTAGAGCAGTTCTAGAAAGAGATGATGGATCATTCTATGTTCGAGTTCTAGAAAAAGATGGCATTGTAAGAGAGGAGGAAGTAGAAGCGGGACTAGAAGGTAGTATGGATATCGAGATAATAAGCGGCGTTAACGAAGATGAAGAAATAATAGTTCTAATGAAAAAATAATTTTTATTATGCCAAAAAAGAATGAAACACCATTGATGGAAACAAGAGACTTAAAGAAGTCATATTTTAGTTCTGCAGGATTAGAAACAGAAGTACTGTTTGATGTAGATCTAAAAATAAATTCTGGTGAGTTTGTTTCTATAATGGGCCCATCTGGTTCGGGAAAATCTACTCTTATGCATATTTTGGGATTTCTGGATGTGCCTACAAGTGGTAATTATCTTTTAGATGGAGAAGATGTTTCAGGATTTTCTGATAATGAACTTGCAGAGATTCGTGGCACTAGGGTTGGTTTTGTTTTTCAATCTTTCAATTTGTTGCCTAGGACTACGGTATTACAAAATGTGATTTTACCTCTTATGTACAACAACAACGATTCAGCCGCAGAAAGAATTACAAAAGCAAATGAAGCCATAGAACAAGTAGGGCTTTCTGATAGGGCTAAATATCTGACAAATCAACTTTCAGGTGGACAGCAGCAACGTGTTGCAATTGCGCGCGCCCTTGTAACCAAGCCAGATATTATCTTTGCAGATGAGCCTACTGGAAATTTAGATTCCAAATCTGGGGTTCAAGTTATGTCTATTCTTCAGGGCCTAAATGAAAATGGACATACTATTATTTTGGTAACTCACGAAAAGCAAACTGCAATGCATTCAGAAAGAATCTTGCATATTCTCGATGGCTGTATAGATTCGGATAAAAGTGATTTCAAGAGAGTACATGCAAAAGATCTTTCTTCCCTGAAATAACGTATACCACTAATACATATGAAAAATATTTATTGTAATAGCGGCGTAGCGGGATCGATGGTTATTTTTGGTGATATAAAGGGAATAAATAAATATCTTTTTAAACGCGAAGCCGTATGAGAATAGGGGACACAGTAAAAACGGCTTATCGTGGCATGAGATCAAATGTGTTTAGGGCATTTCTTACTATGCTTGGAATTATTATAGGCGTTGGATCTGTTGTTCTTATGACAGGTGTAGGAGAAAGTATGGAAGGAGTGATACTAGGACAGATAAGTTCATTGGGTGCTAAAAGCATGGTTATATTTCCAGGCAATGGTGGCCCAGAAGAAGGTGCGGCAACTGCTCGTCCTGGATATGACAGTATGAAATTTTCAGATATAGAAGAATTAGAGAAGCTTGAATCAATATCTGACATTGCACCGGTTGTATTTATACCTGGTGATACTAATTATGGAAGAGAATCTTCTTCTCCAACTGTATATGGAACAAATGAAAGCTTTTTTTCTAACCAAAGTATAGAAATAGAGGATGGAAGATTAATTACTAAAGCAGATGATGAAAAAGTAAAGTTTGTAGCAGTGCTTGGTCCTGATGTGGTTGATGATTTATTCCCTGGCAGTAATCCAATTGGCAAAAGAATAAAAATAGCAGATAGAACTTTTACTGTAGTAGGTGTTACTGAATCTGTAGGTACTCAGTTTTTCCAGAATGCAGATGAGAGAATTTTTGTTCCTTTATCTGTAGCTAGATCTGTTACTGGCCAGAAGCACTTAAGCTATATGACTTTTGAAGCTACTGATACTTTTGATCGTGCGTTTGCGGATGTGAAATATGTTTTGCGCAAAAGACATGGAATAGTAAATCCAGAAGAAGACCCAGACAAAGATGATTTTACAATTAGATCTTCGGAACAAGCTCAGGAAATATTAGGAACAGTTTCACTTGCTCTTACTGTGTTTATAACTTTTGTAGCTAGTATTTCTCTGATTGTTGGAGGTATAGGAATTATGAACATAATGCTTGTTGCAGTTACAGAGAGAACTAGAGAAATAGGTTTACGAAAAGCATTGGGAGCTAAAAGCATACATATTCTTATACAGTTTCTTATAGAAGCAGTGTTACTTACTTTTGTTGGTGGTGTAATAGGAGCAACTATGGGTGTGCTTCTATCTTGGCTTGCAGCAAATGTTGTTCATCAGTTTTTAGCTTCATATATATTTGCCATTTCTCCATTGGCAATTGTAGTTTCTCTGCTTACCGCCCTATTTACCGGGCTTATCTTTGGAATAAATCCTGCACGACGTGCTGCTGCCCTGAGGCCTATAGAGGCTCTTAGATACGAATAAATTATGCGATTTAATGATCACATCAGTTCAGCGGCAATGAGTATAAAAAGTAATAGCACTAGATCACTTCTTACAATGCTTGGAATAATAATAGGAGTAGGAGCTGTAATACTTATGCTTTCTGTTGGAAGAAGTTTTGAATCTTATATTTTAGATCAGATAGATTCTTTTGGTGGCAATGTAATGGATGTATATCCAAAAGGTCTCGAGAAATTTGGACAATCTCTAGATACTGTAACTATAAATGACTACGAGGCAACGACTAAGCTTACAAGTGTAGATAGCATTGCTCCTGTTATATTTATTCCAGAGCTAGTTCAGTTTGGTCGTGAGGAAGAATCTGTACTTATATTTGGTACTACAAAAGAAATATTTGATAACTATGGTTTAGAGATAGAGAAGGGGAGACTTCTTACAGATCAGGATATAAAAAGGGCAAAATCTGTTGCAGTTGTTTCCTATAACACTGCAGAAAGTTTGTTCGGATCAAAAAATCCAATAGATAAAAGTATAAAAATAGGAAGTAGACATTTTACTGTAGTAGGAGTTTTGAAAAGTGTGGGGTCACTTATGTTGCAGGATCTAGATGAGCCTGTTTATGTTCCATTTACTGCGGCTAGATCTATGATGGATAGATCTTATCTTGATTACATATCTATGCAGGCTATAGGTGATGATGAACTTGCAAGATCCGATGTAACTGCGCTGCTTAGGCAGCGTCATAAAATAAATAATCCAGATGATGATCCAGACAAAGATGATTTTCTGGTTCGTAGTGCAGCTCAAGCTGCTGGGGTTATAGGAACCGTGGCACTAGGTATCACCCTATTCCTATCTATAGTTGCTGGAATATCTCTACTTGTTGGAGGAATTGGAATTATGAACATCATGCTTGTGGCTGTAAGTGAAAGAACACCGGAAATAGGACTCAGAAAAGCAGTAGGTGCCAAGAAAAAAGACATACTCTTACAATTTCTAATAGAATCCGTAGTTCTAACTCTTATAGGAGGAGCTATAGGGATAATAGGAAGTACTATCATTGGAATACTTCTAAGTAATGTGGCTGAAGTATTT
>JABICL010000029.1 GCA_018652265.1 Candidatus Peribacteria bacterium | reverse complement strand
TATACGGCCTAAAAACGTCAAATTTAGGCATATCTACGTATGCTTTGGTCACAATTGATAAAACTACCTTTGGACTATCTGTATGGGACATTCCTAGGGGTCCTGTCGGCCCAGATTCATCTGAACTTATTTCACAAATTGTAGATGAAGCTAAGAAAGAAAAATGTATGGCTCTATATTTTTCTGGAGAGACTGAAGCTCTCATCGACCAAGCTAATTGCTGCTCTCCTCGACCGAGTCCGCCGCGGCGGACGAGTGGAGAGGTAGCTTCTCGACGTTCGCCTACGGCGAACGCTCGAAGAAAGCAAAAAATTAAAAAGTCTGACCGACACGAACAGCCAGAAGAAACACTAGTCATAGATCTAAAAAAATCAGAAGAAGAAATACTTTCTCAGATGAAACAAAAAGGTAGATATAATATTAGAGTTGCAGAAAAGAATAACATTCAAGTAGATAAATCTAGTGACGTAGATTCATTCTATGACTTACTTTCAAAAACTAGTGGCAGAGACGGCTTTAAAATTAAACCAAAATCTCATTATGAAAAGTTTTTAGGATGCGTACCTGGTAGCTTTTTACTTGTCGCAAAGCGGATCGCGGACCGCGGATCGCGGATCGCAATCGCTGGATTAATCGGTGCTATCCATAACGCTACAGGCTACTACTACTATGGAGCGTCGGACTATGAACATAGGAATCTAATGGCCCCATACTTACTACAATGGGAAGCCATGAAATACTGCAAAGCTCAGGACTGCAATAAATATGATCTACTTGGAATTGGATCACACTGGGCAGGAGTAACTGAGTTTAAAATGAAGTTCGGAGGAGAGGTTCAGAGCTGCGGCAAAGAGAGGATGATTGTAATTAGGCCTGTATCAAAATGGATACTTGAAACAAAAAGAAAAATTTTGGGATAGACAGTGCTTCGACACACTCTTCGTCTCACGAGACTTAAGCGTCGCTCCGCTCCGCTTCAAGTGCTCGCTTGCTCAGAGCGGCTCAGCATGACATATATGCCGAGAACCAATGAATCAATTTTCAAACTACTGTAATATTTAGGCATGCCACAGCTTTCAATAGTAGTTCCGGCCTATAATGAAGAAACCAAACTATATGCATCTCTTCGAATAATAGTTGAATATTTCAGAGCACAAGAAGAGTCTTTCGAAGTGATAGTTGTAAACGATGGAAGTAGTGACAGGACATTGCAAATCGCAGAAGGTGCAAGCAAAGAAATGCAAGAAATAAGAATAATTGATTACAAAGAAAATCGCGGAAAAGGGTATGCAGTAAAAAAAGGGGTACTCGATTCAAGCGGAGAAATCGTTCTGTTTATGGATGCAGATTTATCTACCAGACCAGAAGAGTGGCCTAAGTTTAGAGAAGCTCTAAACAATGGTTTAGATATAGCCATAGGATCAAGAAGGGCAAGTGGAGCACAGATCGCCAAATCTCAGCCTATGCTTAGAGAGGCAATGGGTAAAGTATTTACATATTTGTCGAATAAGATTCTTTTTTCTGGCCAGAGAATCTCTGACATATCATGCGGATTCAAAGCATTCAAAAGAGAAGTAGCACACGAATTATTTGCTGCACAAAAACTTACTGACTGGAGTTTCGATGCAGAAATTTTATACATAGCAAAAAAACACAACTACTCCATTGTAGAAGTGCCTATCACATGGACAGATGATCCAAACACAAAAGTTAAACCTATAAGAGCTGCGGCTGTGGCGTTTATAGGACTGCTGAAGATTAGAATTAATAGCAATAATAAGTAAGTAACGAATGAGCGACCCGCGTTCAGCGTTCCGTGCAAAGCAAGAACAAGCGTCATTTTTACTGATCGCGGACCGCAGATCGCGGACCGCTGAACACTCTTCTATATCCAACCAAAACCACAATACAAAAAACAAATGACACCAAGCTAATCCAATTACTCACTCTCTGAATCAGAGAAGTTTTCCACGTAACAGATTTACTTTCTATAAATCTGAAAAAGTTTTCACTGTCATAGATCGAAATTCTATCCCCTACCTCGCAATCATTCTCTTCTGGATATATGAAACAAGCCGGATTATGGAGGTTAAATTTCTCATCCGTAACTTTAGTCACAAATCCAGGCAAAAGCTCTGTAAGCTCCTGTATGGGCTGTTTTCCCCACCCTGTATCGTCACCTATATATGCATCTTTGAATTCGCCTGCAAATAGCGTTCCGAGCATAGGCTCGGTGCATTCTATATTGGTAAATCCATCATACACACTCATAAATGCAGATACACCTTTTAGAGATTCAACCTCTTTTACAGTCCCTGCAATCTCTCCATCTGATTCCTCTGCAAGAGAACGAACTCTTTCTATATCAACCTTT
>JABICL010000044.1 GCA_018652265.1 Candidatus Peribacteria bacterium | reverse complement strand
TGGATGCTTCTGTAACTGTGCGATTTGTTCGCATGAATATATGATTTTCATATTCCTCTTTTGTTAAGTGATAAAAGTAACAAAAGGAACAGTGGATGAAGGTGGATTTCCGTGTCCACTTTATGGGGTACAGATCATGGCGGAGAGGGGGGGATTCGAACCCCCGAGACCGTATAACGGCCTATCGCTTTTCGAGAGCGACGCCTTCAACCACTCGGCCACCTCTCCGAGATCATTTTACGTGTCATAGTGATGGGAGTCGAACTCAGAGAATTTCCAACCCATATTTCTTATTAGATTGTAGATTTTGGCATTAAGTGGGCTAAATATATGTTTTTGGCTAGCCAGATGTACATATTTATATGTTAGATAACACTTACGTATATAAGTCAACTCTATTAAATATTTGCTTTCTTACGCCTTATATTTACAATAAGCGCAGTTTCTAATTTTCTTCCCCAAATACTCATGAGTCTAGTAGTTGCCTCCAAGGTAAAAGAACTTCTTAAAGGAATGAACCTTATGACTTCCGGCGATTTTGCAGATGCCCTAAGTGGAGAAGTAGAAGAGCTCGCAAAGAAAGCTGCAAAGCGTGCAAAAGCAAACGGTCGTAAGACTGTACGTGGAGACGATCTTTAAGATTTTCTCTTGGATTAAAAAAGCTCTACTTGTTACGAGGAGAGCTTTTTTATTTTATTTTCTTCTAAGTTCTGCAAATACAAATTCATCTAGATCTCCATCTAGTACTTCGTCTGGATTATTATTTTCTAGTTCCGTACGAAGGTCTTTAACCATCTTGTAGGGATGCAATACATAACTTCTTATTTGCTGACCGAAGTCGGCACTTTTTGTTGCCCCTTTTAATCCTTCTATTTTTTTCATTTCTTCTTCCTCTCTTTTTTGTAAAAGTTTTGATTTGAGCATTTTCATACATTGCTCTTTGTTTTGTAATTGAGATCTTTCATTCTGGCATGCAACTACTATTCCTGTGGGAGAGTGAGTAATGCGAACCGCAGAGTCAGTTACATTCACATGTTGTCCTCCTGCACCACTTGATCTGAATGTATCTATTCTTATATCTGCAGAATTTATTTCTATTTCATCGTCGCTATCTATTTCTGGAAGAACTTCTACTAATGCAAAAGATGTTTGCCTTAAATTTTTTGAATTAAATGGCGAGAGTCTTACTAGCCTATGTGTTCCACGCTCTGCTTTTAAGAATCCATATGAGAGTTCTCCTTCTATGTACACTGTTGCAGATTTTATTCCTGCCTCTTGTCCGTGTGTTTTTTCTAGAATGCTAAATTTCCATTTCTTTCTTTCGCAGTAGCGCATATACATGCGCACAAGCATTTCTGCCCAATCTTGTGCGTCTGTTCCTCCTGCTCCTGAGCTTACTGTTAGATAGCAATTTGCTGCGTCATGTGATCCAGAAAAAAGAAGCACGTGTTCTACTGCTTTCCATTTTTCTTCTAGTTTTTCTAGATCAGATTTAAATTCTGCTTCATCACTCTCTGAAGCTGCATCAGATAAATCAAGTAGAGCTTGAGCATCACTTGCAACTTCACAAATAGGCTCCCACTGAGATTTAAGTGCTTTTAACTTTGCAAATGTTTGATTTGCTTTCTTCTGATCATTCCAAAAACCATCCTTCTGAGATTCTTCTTCTAGTTCTTTTATTTGATTTGGTATCCCCCTGGCATCAAAGAGAGTCCTTCCCCGTGTTTATGGCGGACTGCAGTTCCCGGATTTGATTTAGAATTTCTTCCACGATTTACGAGAGAGGGGTTAATGATTCTGGTTATATTATAGCAGAAATTTTTTCACTAAAAATCTCTGCTAATTACAAGTAATATAATGCATTCGTAGTGCTTCTAATTAAGTCTAAATTGTTCAATCTATTGAACTTCTCTCTGTGATGCCTACTTGTGCAACTTTACTTATGGCTTGTATGCCAGAATTATCAGCCTCATTAGCATCAATGCTTTCTCTGGCTTTCATATCTTGCAATTTTGTATCGTTATTAAACAGTTCTAGAATAATAAGAAGCGCATATCGTTTCATTACATCATATGCAATCCCATTAGTTTCTGGAAATGAAATAATACTATTTACTATAGTCCCCAATTCTCTACGTAAGGTGGCATATTCTTGTGGATCTACTTGTTCGTCTGCCACTAAATTATCTCTTATGAGAGTGTAAGTACTAAGTAGATGTATTTCTGCTTTATTTAGATCAACTGTTCTATTTGTAGTGATAAGTGTAGAAAGTTCATTTATTGATGCTATGCCAGGTTTACAATCTTCTGTATTTCTAAATATAGTTGACATATTGTCTAGTGATATTTCTGTTGTGCTTATTGATTCTGGCATGAGTATTAAGGGTAAGATTTATGGCAAGAAAACATAACAATCATATTTGTCGCTGTCAACAGTCAAATTATTTGTTTTTGTAGTTAATTTGTTGGTCTTAATTATTTAGTACTTCTTAATGGAGCCGCCGACGAGATTTGTCCGGCTTCGCTTGCAGCTACGCCGTGACTACATAAATCACGGCGAAGTTCTTTAGAATGAAGACGGATGGAGCCGCCGACGAGAATTGAACTCGTGACCCCCGCTTTACCATAGCGATGCTCTACCCCTGAGCTACGGCGGCAAAAATTTATCAAAGAGCTTTCTGAGCTTGACATTATTATAGTGCACAGTGACCACTCCGTGCTCACTTTTCTTACGATAAGTTCCTATTGATCCGGAGATTGTGATTATTGGTTTACCAAATTGATTATGGTGGACATCTAGTTTTTTGGTCCAAAAATTCAGAACTTTGTTTACATCTAGATCAGTGAATATTTGTAGTCCGAATTTGAAATCTGACTTTTTTACATCAAAAAATCTAATTAAAAATTCCATAAACTTAATTATTAGATCAGGATCAGTATTGCCTAGTCTTATCGCATATTTGCAGGATTTTGTTCCCTCTCCCCAATACAATCCTAATCCTAGACCGAATAAGTAATGGTCTTCTTTTGTCTTTGGTGGAACAAATTTAAATGGATCCCCATTTGGATGATTTTGCAGATATATTGCATCACTTATTGATCTTCTTTTTATTTTATGTTCATTCATCCAGTACTGAACTTTATGAACTGAACAGTCTAAATGATCTGATATTTCTTTCATAGATTTACCATTTCCTTGATATAGATTTTTTAGGATTTTTGAAGAAATCATATCCTTCAGAATCGCATTTTGTTGTATCCATATCAACATATGAGATGAATATTGGCATTGATGTATTTTAGAAATGGTGTACGATAGTACACTCTGCTATTTATTCAAGAATTCAATAACTTTTTCCCAAACAATATCTCCATCAAGCATATCATTATGCCCTTTTCCAGGTTCCAGATAAAACTCTACTTCTCCTCCCCAGCTATCTGCAACGCGCTTAGCCTGAGAAGCTGGAATCTTCATATCTTTTTCTCCAGCCATTATCAGAGCGTTCTGAGTTAGGGTTGGAGCGAGTGCCAAATTATCCAACTTATGTTTTATGAGTTTAGAAATTGGAAATATAGGAAACATTCTCTTGGCAACGTCAGTTGTACTTGTAAATGGAACAGAAAGTATTACTTTTGATACTGGCCTTACAGATGCGAGGTGAGTTGCCACTCCAGATCCAATGCTATATCCCCAAACAGAGATATTGTCGTTATCTACATATGGATGCTTAAGTGCTGCATCGAATATCTCTTCTGCATCTTTTTTGAATGCATCCGCACTAGGCTTTCCTGTGCTTAGTCCATAGCCTCTATAGTCCATAAGTAGAACATTTATTCCATTGTCGCTAAGTCTTTTAAAGTCATGTGCAAATTCTTCTACGCGCATTGCATTGCCTTCGAAGAAAATAACTGTAGGCTTTGCTTCTTCTGAAAAATCACTTAAAAATATTCCTTCTATCACAGATTTGTCTGATGTTCTTATAGAAACATAATCTCCTTTCACAGATTCGATTACTTCTGTCCAGTCTTCATCTGTAGTTTTCTTTGGGAAGAATGTGAGCTTGTCTTGTCCAAAATATATAGAGATAAGGGCAAGTAAGTACATGCCAACTAAAATAAGAATCCATTTTTTAAGTTTTTTCATAATGTTTTAGTAATTGGATCGACATTATGACATATGAGTAGATTATTAAAAGGATTGCAATAACAATATATGTCATGCTGAGCCGTCCTGAGCAGGCAAGAACTGGAAGCAAAGCGTAGCGACGCTTCAGTTCTTGAATGTCGAAGGGCGTGTCGAAGCATAATCTTCTCGTAGATTTATACACTAATTGATATAATCTTGTTTTGATGATGCGATTAATCATTTTTGGCCTAACTTTTTTGGTTTCTGTGCCTGCATATGCAGCTTCTTACTCAGATGTACCTCAATCTCGTGAGGATTATATTGCAGTGGAAGATTTAACCAGTCGTGGTATTTTTCAGGGGAGACCAGATGGCACATTTGGCCCGGATGATTTTGTGAATCGCGCAGAGGCTATAACTATAGTTGTGAGAGCTGTAGCAAATGAGAAAAATATAATTGCGAAGAAGAATTGTTTTCCAGATGTGCATGGTGATGACTGGTATGTGAAATATGTTTGTTACGCTCATGATCTCGGATGGGTATCTGGGTATCCAGATGGAACATTCCAGCCAATTAGAACAGTATCCAAGGTCGAATTTTTGAAAATTTTATTAAATGCATATGGAGTAGAAGTAGAAGAGCTAGATAAATTTATGGATCCTATAGCTCATGATGCTTCGGATGCAAATGCATGGTATTTCCCATATATGAAATATGCTCTAGCAAGCTCTATGACTAGTGCAGATTCTTTTGAAAACTTAAATCCTGGAATTGCTCTGACTCGTGGTCAGGTTGCACTGCTTACGGATAGATTTTTGCTTTATCGCGAGGGAGGTAGAGATCAGTCACTTCTTACTTTTGCAGAAAAAGATATTAGATCTTCATTTGATCATTTAGATAGTTTAGATGTTCATGCTTCAAAGTATGCAATTTCCCGTGCGAGGCTTGCCGCCGAAGGAGTGGTTATGAGATCGACAGGGGAGAGTGTGGTAGATGCAACCATAAAATTAATAGATTCTGTAGCTGATCTAGTAGATGCATATGCAGCAGTTAAATCTGGAGACTTAGATAGAGGAGTTGCTTTATCTCAACATGCTTATGGAAAGTCAGCTGAGGCAGATAATATGACTGATAATGTAAAAATATACACGGATAGAGTTAGAGATTATGCGCATGAGCTAGCGAATCAAATAAGATCTTATGGAGAATAAAATTCTTATTTACAAAGGGTTTATTATTTGTGCCTTGGCATCTATTTTTGTTTATGCAAATTCTTTGGGCGGACCTTTTGTATATGATGATTTAGCTTATGTGCAAAGAAATCCACAAATAAGATCAATTACCTCAGTATCATTCTTTTCTCCATTTAGCTCATATGCCCCAGGCCTTTATAGGCCAATGACAAATTTAAGTTATGCAATTGATTATTCTATTTTTGATCTAAATCCTTTTGGATATCATGCATCAAATGTATTGCTTCATGCTATTGCAAGTGGGCTTACATTTTTAGTTTTATTACTAATTACTGGTAATTTCTTCGCAGCATTTGCCGCTGGAATATTATTTGCTGTTCATCCTGTGCATACAGAGGCAGTTTCTTGGGTTAGTGGTAGAAGTGAAATTTTGGCGTGCATATTTGTATTGCTTGCTCTTATTTATTATCTGCGTGGAAATATAAGGTGGTCATCTATGTTTTACTTCTTTGGTCTACTCTCGAAAGAGGTTGCAGCACCTCTTGTATTTGTATTGCCACTTCTGTGTAGAAGAAAATCAAAAAATTATCTTCCTTATGCCGTTTCTTTGATTGCCTATTTAACATTAAGAATAATGGCATTAGGTAGTCTTTCTGTTCCAATGGAGCACATAAGAACTGCAGGACTTTCTTTTGTAGAAAGGATTTTAATGATGATTCCTGTGATGGTTCATTACATAAGATTGATGTTTTTACCTACAGGGTTAAGAGTTGAATATGATTGGACGTCTTTTTCTGGATTGGTCACAATTTTTTCTGCAGTAATCATTGCTCTGATAATTTCTGTCTTGATAAGACTACGTAAGAATAAAAATCATTTATATTTCCTGTGTGGTGCATGGTTTTTCATATTTTTACTTCCAGTAATGAATATAATTCCGATAGGGGAATTTGTTGCTGAGAGATTTATATATTTACCATCAGTTGGACTTTGCTTTTTGGCAGGACTTTTGATTAATGATTTATTTAAAAATAAAAATAAAGTTTCGACACTTTTGTTGATTGCTATTTTATTTTCTGGAATTTCTATAGTCAGAAATGCTCATTGGAAATCGCCAGAAATATTATGGGAAAAAACCTTGGAATTATCTCCAAATGCACCACATGCACTGCAGAATCTTGCAAGTATAAGGCTTGCTCAGGGCGAATTGGATGAAGCTCAGGACCTGGTACTACGGGCTATAGAAAATTGGTCAGATGAGCCTGTTCTTTATTTTATAGGTGCACAAGTTTACGAAGGAAAAGGAGATAACGAGAAGGCAGGTAAGATGTATGACAAATCCATTGAATTGTCTCTAGAAGATAAATATTCGATGACAGAATCACAGATAGGCGTTGCTTACCTGAAGCTAGATAGAATTTATGAAGCACTTGAATCTTTCGAAAAAGCAAAAGAAGAAAACAAATACGATCCATCTATTTGGAACAATTTAGGAATCGTATATGCATATCTTGGTAAATATGAAGATTCTCTTGTGGCATTTGATAGGGCTATAGAGCTATATGAGAAGATTTCTTTGAGAAGTGCAGAAGAGGAAAATGGATACAGAGGGGCTATTGATAACAGGAAAAGTTTATTGGAGGCAACTGAAGAATTATGAAAATGAACAATGTACAATGAATAATGAAAAATTAAGGAAAAAATCTTCCATAATTGTTCATTGTTAATTATTAATTATCCATTGTTTTCACCCAGCTTTGTAGATATTTCCCATGCGCCTTCAGCAATGCGTTTTGTAGCGTGTGAAAACCTATTAGTGCACATTTGAATCTTCTAGGGCCTATAGGAACACCTAGTAATTCATATATATCTTCTTTTGTCATTTTTTCTGCATGTATCTCCGACATTCCAATTAATTCTTCGCTAAGTATGGACATACTTGCTTGGCTAATAGCACATCCTTTTCCACCCCATTTCACATCTTCTATTTTCCCATCTTCTATTTTTAGAAATAATTGAAGATCATCACCACATTCTATATTTTCTTCTCTGTGATCCACAGTTGCACCTTGCATTTCTCCGCAGTTACGCGGATTTCGGAAGTGCTCTAAGATATTTTCCGCATATATATTCATTAGTTTTTAATTTAAGTTTTTAGAAGTGGTTAGTGGGCAGTGGTTAGTGGGCAGTATGTTGTATCAGATTATTTTGAAGTTGTTGATTTAATAGCATTTTCCCCCAGAAAGAACTTATATGCTTCTGAAATTGCTTCACACATTTTATCTATATCTTCCTTCGAATTATAAATCCCAAGGGACATTCTGGTAGAAGCAGTGTGTCCTAAGTATTTGTGTAATGGTTGAGCACAATGATGCCCAGCTCTTAGGCATATTCCTTTGCTCCCCAGGTACTCTGTAAGGTCATGTGGATGAATGCCATTGGTTACAAAGCTCAAGCATCCGATTGAGCGAACCGCGGACCGCGGACCGCGGACCGCAGGATCCATGAAAGTAATGAATGGTAACTCTGAAAGTTTTTGATACGCATATTTTCTCAGTTCTTCTTCATGCTTTTCTATGGCTTCCCATCCAATATCAGAAATCCAATCAATTGCTACTCCCAGTCCTATAGCCTGAGCAATCGGTGGTGTACCTGCTTCGAATTTATCTGGCAGATGAGTTTCTGTAAATCCATCTTCTGTTACTTCCTGAATCATAGATCCGCCACCAAGGAATGCAGGCATATCTTCTAATAATTCTTCTTTTCCATACAAAACTCCTATTCCAGTAGGGCCATAAACTTTGTGGCCAGAGAAGACTAGAAAGTCACAGTCTATGTCTTGAATGTTTATCTCGCGATGTGGAACGAGTTGAGCTGCATCTAGTACTACTTTGGCGCCTACGTCATGTGCTAGATCTGTAATTTCTTTGTAGGAGGTTACCACTCCGGTTACATTGCTTGCACATGTAATTGCTAGAAGCTTTGGACTAAATTTTTCTAGTTTGCTTTTTAATTCTTCCATGTCTAATTCTCCATTTTTTAAGTGCACCCATTCTATATTTATTCCAATTCTTTCTTTTAGTTGCATCCAGGGAACTATGTTTGAGTGATGTTCCAGAATACTTAGAAGTACTGTGTCTTCTTTCTTTAAAAATTTCTCACCATAACTTTTGGCAACTAAGTTGATGCTTTCTGTAGCACTTTTGGTAAAAACAATTTCATTTGCCGATTTTGCACCTATAAATGATCTTACTTTTTCTCTCGCGCTCTCAAATTCTTCAGTAGCTCTCTCTGCAAGCTTATACATACCTCTTTTTACACTCGCATTCTCGTTCTCATAAAAACTTTTCTCTGCATCTATCACGCACTGTGGCTTTTGTGCTGTTGCAGCACTATCTAGGTATACGAGACTGTTATCCTTGAAAATGGGGAATTGTGCTCTGATGCCGGAAGTATTCATCTTTTTCTCCATTGGAACTTGCGTCTATGCATACATAATAGTAGCTTATGCCTCCTGAATATGCCCAAAACAACTCACAAATTTGAAAGCCCCGAAGAATTTCTTTCTGCTATTGCAGAATTAGATGCAAAAAAGAGGATGTGTCATAATGCTGTTTTAGAGCTTATATCTGCGCTTGCAACTGTATTAAATAGCGAAGACAGAGAATTAATGGGCCCTTATATTGTTGGGGATGAAAGTGGAATTGAAGTTCCAGATACAAGTTCTACGGATAGGGTTAGAATGCATCAGGCAATTCTTGCGCTGACTAATGGAAATAAGCTTAGAAAAATAGATCTTGGTAATTCCATGACTTCAGAGGAGTTAGCAGTATTGTATGAAGCGGGGTGTTTGGATGAAGATTGTGGTGAATATGTAACTGAAGAAACTATATTGGTAGATTCAGATGATGAAAATCCAACATACACTGTTACGCCTTGTTTGTGTCCAAATGAAACAATGGCGGATGCAGAGGTAATTTTGGGGCAAGTTAATACATTAAAAATTTTTGAAGCAGCTCTGAGCGGATCTGGCCAGGGCGCTGATCGTGTTAAATGGAATTCATTTGAATTTAAATTAGATTCGAAGGCGTCCAGAACAGCGTCTGCTGAAATTGGACGAATATTGCACGATTTTGATTATCAAAGATTAGAAATAGGGGAAATTGCTGATGAATTGTTGAAGAGATGCTCTGAGTTAAATGCCATTAATAATGCCAATAATATGCCTGCCATTTGTGCCATAGTTGGTTATTGTTTGGGAAGAATAGAGCCAGATGCAACCTAGTAAACTAAAAATCCTTCCACAATATTCTTCTTAGCTTCTTCTTCGTCTACTCCACGAGATGCAAAGTAGAAGAGATCTTCTTTGTTTATATTCGTCACACTAGCACTATGCGAGGCGCGGACGTTGTCGTTCCTTATTTCTAGCGCAGGAACTGCATCTATCTTTGCTGTGGGATCGAGCATAAAGGAATCTAGCGATAGATAGGCCTGCGTTCCTGAGCCTTTTTCTGTAACTTCTATCATTCCGTCGAATTTGGCATAAGAGGAATCCTCCGAAACTCCACGTACTTTTATATTTCCACTGCAGTTTTTTGAGTCGAATATGTTTTTGGCATAGAAATTGTACTTGGAAGAGTCCTTAGCATGAAAAATCCAATCGATATTACTTTCGCTGTTATCTCCTGATATATGAGATACAACTGAATGATTTGCCGTATCTCCAGAACTTATATTTTTCCAATGTATTTTGGCTTCACCTTCTACTTCTACTTCTATCTCGCATTCTTTACTTTTTATATTACAGATTACTTCTGCTATAGCTCCTGATTCTACTTTTACTTTTAGTTTATCTTCCTTTAATTCCAGATTTATAGGTTCATCAAAAGATTTACCTTTGGGAATTACCAGGATGCCATTTTTTATTTCTAGAGTAGGGGAGATATTTGTGCACATAAGGAATATTCATAGTGTGAAGCACTATCAAATAGAATTCACGCAGTTTTATACCAAATTATTGTAGTTATTCAATAATGGTTCGATCACCTCTAAAGTCTTCGCTTGGTGCATTGATCAGACTTCTTTCTACTTCTTCATTTATTGCGGCATCTGCTCCATTTGGCGCTTGTAGAATTGTGTTTATTGTATTTCTTGTGCCTAATCGAATTATTTGTTGTTCTACTGTTCTCATCCAAACCGTCATGCCGATAAGCATGTCATCTAAATGTTCGATAGATATTTCTCTAAGATCTATATCAAGAGCATAGTATTTGGTTGCAATGTTTTCTATCTCTTGCTTTACACGTGTTGCCTGTTGTGTGGCCTCTATTTGTTCTGCAGAATCTTCCGGACCTTTTGTTTTCCCTGCAATAGCTCTTTTTAAATAGGATGCTTTTGCAGTTGGAGACTTTCTTATTATCCTTTGACAATGTTTTCTTATTGTAAGTTGTAACTGAATTAATTCACGCAAATCTGCCAAAAATTCACTAGCAGAAATAGTATTTGGTGTGCGATCGGGATACATGGCAGCTGCCAACCTCTCTAATCTGCTATTTGGACTGCTATTTTCTGGAGTGCTCATATAAGTTATTTAACAATAATATTGAATATTAGTCAACCCATGCAGATCTCTATTTTGGGCTATATGAGGTAATTTGCCACATTTCTACCCAACTGACCCCTCCATCTCCAGTTCAATCAATCTGTTCATTTCTATGGCATATTCCAGAGGTAGTTCCCGAACTATCGGATCCATGAAGCCATTTACGATCATAGCTTTTGCTTCGTCTTCTTCTATTCCACGAGAAGTGAAGTAGAAGAGGTCTTCTTCTGAGAGTTTTCCTACAGATGCTTCATGTGCGATTGTGACATCGTTATTTCTTACTTTTATATCCGGCACTGTGTCGGTTCTGGATTTGTCATCCAGTAACAATGCATCACACTCTATGCTCGCAGTAGAATTTTTTGCATTTGGTGCGATATGAAGAACTCCACGATACACACATGCTCCACCATCTTTGCTTACAGATTTACTAGTAATCTTACTAGAAGTATTTGGTGCGAGATGAAAAACTTTTGCTCCTGTATCTTGCCATTGACCTTCGGTAGCGAATGCAATTCCAAGATGATCACATCTAGCTCCTTCTCCGGTAAGCATCGAACATGGATAAAGCATAGTGTTACAGCTTCCCATATTTCCTCCTACCCATTCCATAGTTGCATCACGCTCTACAATCGCACGCTTAGTATTTAAGTTATATGTATCTCTACTCCAGTTTTCTACCGAGCTATATCGCACTTTCGATCCTGGTTTTGCAAATACTTCTACTGTTCCTGCATGAAGTGCTTGTGTTCCGTATTTAGGAGCAGAACATCCTTCTATGTAATGAACATTTGCGGATTCTTCTACGATTATAAGGGTATGTTCGAACTGTCCCATGTTCATAGCATTCATACGGAAGTAGGCTTGGAGTGGCTCCACTACTTCAACGCCCTTTGGAATATACAAAAAAGTTCCACCAGACCAGATAGCACCATGCAATGCTGCAAATTTGTGATCTGTATTTGGTACACATTTCATAAAATATTCTTTTACTAGCTCTTCGTGATCTCTGAGTGCTTCATCCATATCTAAAAATATCACACCAAGCTCTTGCCATTTTTGCTTAAGGCTATGGTAAACAATTTCACTTTCGTACTGTGCACCTGCTCCTGCTAAGTACTTTTGTTCTGCTTCTGGAATTCCTAATCGGTCATATACTTTGCGAATTTCTTCCGGCACTTCTTTCCAGTCACTTGTAGGTTCTGTGCCTGGATGCGCGTAATAGATGATGTCATCTAGATCTAGCTTGGATATATCTGGTCCCCAGTTTGGAAGTGGTTTCTTTTTGAAAATTTCAAATGATTCTAGCCTATGATCCAGCATCCACTTGGGCTCATTTTTATCCCCCGATATTTCACGAATTAGATCTTCGGATAGTCCTTTTTTTAGCCCATCTGCATATTCTGCAGGATTTGCATCGATATATGTCATGCATGCTAATTATAGCAGTTTAAGCTTTCCTCGACCGAGTCCGCCGAGGCGGACGAGTGGAGAGGTTGCCTCTCGATTCGACTCCTTGCGAGGAGTCTCACTCGAGGAAAGCAATTGGAGAAGCACGACTACTTAACCTCATAGGTCAAATTCACATTTATGCGAATCTCCTGTTCTCCAGCAGGAAGAGGCATGGATTCCATGCCGCCGCCCATTCCACCTTTTCCATCCGCATACATGGACATTGATCTTTCGTAGTAAGGCATGCCACTACCTCCCTCATTGAATCCTCTAAGCTTTCCAAGTCTGAGTCCTAGATCTTTTGCAAGTACTTTAGCTTTAGCCTTAGCTTCTTTTATAGCTTCTGCACGGGCCTCTGCTCTTAGTTCTTCTGGATCATCTATTGTGAAGTTCACACCTCCTACGTGATTTGCGCCTGCTTTAGTTGCTGCAGCTAGAACATCTCCTATTTTATCTAGATCTCTAATCTTAACTCTTAGATTTTGATTTGCTTCATATCCTCTTGGAATTTGTTCTCCTTCTTTCCAATCGTACGCTGGATTCATCCATAGAGATTCTGTAATTATATCTTTTTCTTTTACACCATTTTCTTTTACAGCTTTTATTATTGCATTCATTTCATTGCTTAGTTTTTCTGCTGCAGCTTGTGAAGTTTTTTGTCTTCCTGTTTGAACTCCAAAACTTATAGAAGCTATGTCTGGATTTGCAAAAATTCTACCATCTCCAGATACAGAAATTGTAGGACCAACATGCATTCTGGTTTCTACAAATTTGCCAGATACAAAGGAGGCACCAATTATTACAGATGCAATTACTGCAATTATTACGGGGTTATTATTTTTTATACTCATAATTTATTGGGGAAAAATGCAGGGGAGATTATATCAGAAGTGTGGAATTTGGGTTGTAAGAATAGCTAGATGGCAAAAGGCGTTCCGCGTTCCGTGATCCGATAAGATATTTGTGCATGCTTTGCTACGGAACGCTGATCGCTGACCGCAGATCGCTTGTTAGAATCTAATAATCCTTATATCCCGTTTCCTCTAGCTTAGAAGCCACTTCCGGTCCTCCACTCTCCACAATTTTTCCGTTGACCATTATGTGAATATGGTCTGGTGCTACGTAATCTAAAATTCTCGCATAATGAGTAACAAGTAGACATGTCAATTTATCATCTCCACTTCTAAGCGAATTTATTCCTTCCGATACAGTTTTTAGTGCATCTATATCTAGCCCTGAATCTGTTTCATCAAGAACTGCAATTTTTGGTTTTAGAATTTTTAATTGCAACACTTCAACTTTCTTTTTTTCTCCACCACTAAAGCCTTTGTTTATAGATCTATTTGCAAACTCAGGATCAATTTTTAATTCTTTCATCGTATCATCAAGCAACTTCTTGAATTTTATAGGAGAAATAGCTTGTCCTTCCTCTGAGACACATGAGTTATATGCAGAAAGTAAAAATGATCTAAGTGTTACTCCGTCTATTTCTTTTGGATGTTGAAATGCGAGAAATATTCCTGCCCTTGCCCTCTCATGCGTTTGCATATCTAGCATGCTCTTGCCTTCGAATTCTATTTCTCCTTTTGTAATCTTATATGCAGGATGACCCATAAGAGTATTTGCAAGTGTGGACTTGCCTGATCCATTTGGTCCCATAATTGCATGCATTTCACCTTTTTGTATTTCTAGATCTAAGCCTTTTATTATCTCCATATCATTTACGGATACACGTAGATTGCGGATAGAGAGAATGGACATGAGGAGGATGGAAAGGATTTAAAGGAGTAAAAGGATTTAAAGGAAATTCTTATTTAAGTGATTTGTATAGTTTGTTGAGGAGATAACTTACACGCCCAATATGTTCATCAATATCTTCAAAATCAGCTTTCTTAATATAACCAAGTCTATATGCAAGAGAATATTGATAATGTAGCTCTTCTAGAGATCCTATGGATTGAGTAAGGAAATATCTTTTGTCTTTTGTTGTTCTTCTCATATTGCCTTCTACTATGCACATAGGTATACCATATGACGCTCTGCGCATTTGTTGTACTAGGCAGTATTTTTCTTCTGCTGGAAATTTCTTTGTTTCTTTGTATGTTCTCAGGCAAAGTGCATCTGCCTCTTTCCATACAATTAATTTCTGATATATCCGCTCTCTCATAATTACAATTTTACCTCATTATCCTTTCAATCCTTTACTTCTTTTCCATCTTTTCACTCCTTTCGTATGTGGTTTCCTTTTGCAGTACTTTCGGCAGTTTTCTATTCCATGCTTTGGATACTTGCTCGCATGAGCAAGGGGCTACCTAGCTCTGTAGTTACAGGAGTGCAATTTATCTATGGTCCTATTTTGCTTTGGATAGCTTCTAGATATGTTGATTTTCCATGGGGTGAAACATGGTGGTGGGCATATCTCACTTTGCCATTTTGTATTGTTCCAGCATATGCATGGGCAATGACATATGCACTACATAGAACACAGGTTACTTTTCTTCAGCCACTTTTTGGATTATCTAGTATTGCAACTCTTTTGGTTGCTTCGACGTTTTTCGGTGAAAATATTCCTACTTACGGCATTGTAGGAATTTTGATAATCACTTTTGGGCTTCTGTCTTTGTATCATGGTAGATGGGAAGTATGGAAAAGTAGTGGTCCATGGATCACTCTGCTTGGAGCATTTATTTTTGGAGCTAATGCTGCAATTATTGGAGGTGTGCTACAAAAATTTCCACATGTATTTGCTTTGAGTGGAATGGCTATAACGGGACATCTTCTTTTTTGTAGTATTCCAGCTGCACCAAGACTTAAACAAGTTGTATGGTCGAAGCGTACTATTTGGATTTTCATTGGACTTAGTATTGCGATGTTAGGACAAGATATCGCTACTCTATATGCACTTACACTTGGTCCTTTTTCTTACGTAATATCTGTAAAGCGTGCAAGCATGCTTATTACAGCTGTTGTTGGTTATGTGTTTCTTCATGAGAGGGATCAGTCGTTATCTAGATTGCTTATATCATCTGTATTGGTACTTATCGGAATAGTGATGCTTACTGTTTAAAATTGCTTCCTGCAAAACCAGAGCTCTCCTCGACCGAGTTCGTCGTGGTGAACGAGTGGAGAGGCGGCCTCTCGACGTCCGCCTTTGGCGGACGCTCGAGGAAAGCACGATTATGCTACTATCTCATTCGAAATGAAGCTTCTAGCAAAAAACAAAAAGGCAACGTTTGATTACGAAATCTTGGAAAAGATAGAAACTGGCATAGTCTTAACCGGCCAAGAGGTAAAATCTGCACGAGGTGGAAATGTGGATTTAAGAGGTTCATATATTTCTTTTGTTGATGGTAGGCCAATTATGAAGAAGTCAAAGATACAGCCATATAAGTATGCATCTAATTTGGGAGGTTATGATCCAGAGCGAGATAGAGAACTTCTTATGAAGAAAAAAGAAGTAGCAAGATTTATAGGACTTTCAGAAGAAAATGGAATAAGCATAATTCCACTTGAGGTTCTTGGTGGCAGAACTATTAAAATATTAATTGCTGCTGGTCGTGGTAGAAAAAAATACGATAAAAGACAGAGAATAAAAGAAAGAGATATAGAGAAGAGGATTAAAAAGACAGGGGATTATTGATTAGTGAGTAGTTGTTAGTGGGTAGTGAGTAGTAGCAAAGCAAGTATTAACGGATTAAAACTTACTAACCACTAACCACTGGCCGCTAACCACTTCTTGGTATTTTCTGATGCGACGAAGAGCTTGCTATATTCCTACTCAAGCATATACAGCATCCAATCCAAGAATTCACCTCTGGTTATAGGTCTTCCATAATCATCGAACTCTGGATTTAGAAGTGCTAAATCTTCTCCTATTTCTGCATAACCTTCGTACCAAACATCATGATCATCTTCTATATCCTGATCGACGCCTTGCATAGAAGTGAGCATAACTTTAAGTCCAGCAGCAACTGATAGAGGATCTCCAGGAGAGAATGTTCCATCTGGATTTCCACTAACTATTCCATCATCTAGAGCTGATTGTAGATTCCCTGCGTACCAGCTTTCATCTGATGTATCAGAAAATGGGAGATCGATTTCTTCTGCTGGCTCTGATCCTAATGCTCTTTGTACTAGAACTATAGATTCTATTCTATTTAGTGGTCTTTCTAGATTGATGGTTCCATCGTCGTTTCCTTGAACTATTCCTTGTTCGTGAAGTGTGAGAGCTGCTTGTGCATGTGGATCCTCTAAGGAGAGATCTTCCCAGGGCGTCCCAGTAGATGATTCAAAAGATTCATATTCACTTTCTGAATTTGAATCTGGGCTTGAAACAAAGGAAAAAGAAGAGTGCGGAGGTAATACACTAACATTTGCAAGGGGTTCATTTTCGCCTCCTTCTTCATCACTTTCGTCTTCTGTATCTTCTGTAGGTTCGCAAATAAACAATGTTTCGTTACATGTATATCCTGTTGAACATGGCATTCCAATGCCGCAAGGGTTCATAATTTCTTCTTCATCATCTTCTTCATTATTATTTACATTCGGTACTGGTTCAGCATCGCCACAAGCAGCACCTCCGCCAGGACACCAACATTGCCCGTTAAAGCAAATTCTACCTTCGGCGTCACATGAGTGTCCCCCACAGGATAAATCTGCACAATCTTTACTTCCATCACAATCGTTATCTATGCCATCTCTACACTGAGATAGAACTTCATTGTTACCAGTAGGACATACACAGGCTCCTTCTGAGCATTCCATTCCATAATCACCACAAGAAGTTCCATTAGGACAGTCTATTGTATCCGAACAATCTGTGTCTCCATCTCCATCTTCATCTTCTCCGTTGCTACAATCTTCTGTATTTGCTGCTGTTATACAGCCTTCAGGAGGAAATTGTGATCCACATGTAAAATTAGTTTCTCCATTATCACATAAAGAACAAACATAAACTCCTTCTGCGCGTGTCCCAGTAGAATCTCCATCTGTACAACTCCATTCATTTCCGCTGTATTCAACATCACATGCTATACTTCCGCATCCTTCATCACATGCAATTTGTATGTTATTCATTGCTGAATCTATGGATGAGCAGGAATCTCCTGGGCTTGGAGATGAAACATCGCTTGCCCAATCACAATTTAAGTTTTGTGCATTTGAACAAGTGTTTAGGCAATCATTGAGATCTCCAAAAAAATTATTATCTCCTATAGAACAACCTCCTATATTATGATTTGGACAGTCCTCGCCGCCTTCAGTTACTACGCAGCAATATCCCATACATATATTTTCTCCGGAACAATCATCATCGAAACAATCTATGTATAAATCTCCATCATTGTCTATTCCATCCTCACATGGATTTCCTAAATGTTGATCTTCTGATATGCATGTGTTGTGTGTAGAGCACGCAGCATCATCACAATCTACATCACCATTCCCATCATCATCTTCACCATTTGTGCATGCATCAGATCCACATTGTGTCTCACTATTTAATGCATTTGGATTGGGGTCACATTCGTCTGATCCTATACATGTGTTATACATTGCGTTATCAAATGCAATACAACATCCATCGTTATCGTAGTCTGAACATATCTGACACATACATTCATTTGTACATCTCCAGCCTCCAGGCGGCATAGAAGGACTTTGCATATTTTGAGTAGCATCACACTCAGCTGAATTTCTATCTACTGGAGTATCACATTCTTCATTTGGATCTATTGTTCCATTGTCACAACAATCTTCTGATGAACAATCAGAGCATCCATCAGAGCATTCTCCATCATTGCATTCTCCATCTCCGCAAATATTGCCAGGACTATCATCCATGCCTTCTTCAGGACTATCATCTATATCTTCTTCCTCAATTGTGTAGTCAATATCATCATTAAATTCAGGACTACCAGCAACTTGTGCACTTAATCCACTCATATCTGGATCTGCAATATTTATTGCAAGTGCAATAGATATAAAAATAACAAGTGCGATTGAGGTCACACTCATGAATAAATCAAACTTCGGATTTTTCTGTGGTTTCTTGTTTTTAGATTTTCTAGGAGGCATAAGTAAATGCTACTACTTAGCCTCAAGTGAAGCAATGTTTCCAAGGTTTGCAAGATACACAAAAATGTTTTAGCGTTTAATTCTCGTTAAGGTTATTATCTGTGTGTGCAGTCATTACTTCCACAACAAATTCAGAAGGTCATAGAGGAATTTTCCAAGCTTCCAGGAATTGGGTCCAAAAGCGCAGAGAGGCTTACATTTTTTCTTCTTAGATCCAGCAAGGCAAATCCAATGAGTATGAGTGAGGCTCTTAGTAGCTTGAAACAAGACATAAAGTTCTGCTCTGTATGCCAAATGGTTTCTACAGAAGAAGTATGTCCTGTGTGTTTAGATAGATCTCGAGACACTACTACTGTTTTGGTAGTAGAGGAGCCTCTTGACCTTGTGGCTTTTGAAAAATCAGATTACAAAGGTTTGTACCATGTGCTTCATGGAGTTCTTTCTCCTATAGATGGCATGGGTCCAGAGCAGTTAAAAATTAGTGAGTTGATCACTCGTTGTAAGAGTGACGATATTTGTGAGCTTATAATCGCAACTGATCCAGATGTAGAAGGGGAGGCAACTGCTACTTTCCTGAAACAATCTTTATCTGGATGTGTAGATAAAATCACTAGATTAGCTCATGGGCTTCCTATGGGAGCCGAAGTTGAATTTGCAGATCAAGTGACTTTGAAGGCAGCAGTTGCGGGAAGGAGAGAGTTATAGCTTGGCTCTCCTCGACCGAGTCCGCCGATGCGGACGAGTGGAGAGGTAGCCTCTCGACGTACGCCTTTGGCGTACGCTCGAGGAAAGTATAACGAGCCTAATAGCGAAGTACATGTCGAAGCATATTCTTTTCCCTTATAATCATCTCTGTGAAACTTCTATTACTAATAGCTCTTATTCTTATGTCTTGTTCTTCTTCAGAAGAGCTAGAAACTATAAAACTAGTATCAAATGAAAAAGAAATAGAGCTAAAAGTAGAAATAGCAGATGAACCACATGAGCATAACGAAGGACTTATGGGTCGAGAGAAATTAAAAGAAGATCATGGAATGTTATTTGTTTTTGAGAAGTCTCAAAGAGTGTCATTTTGGATGAAAAATACTCTTATCCCATTGGATATAATTTTCTTTGATCAAGATGGTAAATATATTTCTATGAATACTATGCATCCATGTACAGAAGACCCGTGTCCACAGTTTGGATCAGGAAAGTATGCGAAATATGCACTTGAGGTGAATGCAGGATTTGAGAAACAAGAGTGGGATCTAGATTTAGCTAGCCACTAATCACTAACCACTCACCACTGGACACCTTCTTCTAATCGAATACAACCCAGCTCCGATAAAGCTGATTATGAGAGCTGCTCCTCCAGTTTCTGGTAATACGATGGATTTTATAATTCCTTGTGATTCATTTTTAGACATGTCCATTGCAGATATTTTTAGAGTAAATGTTCCAGGAGGAACATTCGCAATTGTTGCACTTAAAACTGTTCCAAGAAGTACCGTAGGCCCTACAAATGTTGCTCCGACATCATCGCTTTCATAAAGATTATAACTTGCGAGGTCGTCCACTGAACTCATGCTTGGCGCCCATGTTGCATAAACTGTGTAGTTACCATTCTCTTGTAGCTTTTTTCTGAGCGTTAAATTTCTTGGATCTTCTGGTGGAGTTATATCTGGTGTAAAATTTTGGTTTGCAACTGGCTGATTGATTTGAACCGGAATATTTTGTTCTATAGTGTTTTGATTTTGAATAACCTCTTCGTTTCCAGCGTTGTGTGGAACGGTATCGACAGAATTTGTTCCAGGAATTTTTACTATGATACTTTTTTCTTCTGCAAGCGCAGTTTTTTCTCCATTTGAATTTACGGCTGCAATGGAAACATACATTTCATCTCCAGGCATGAAGCCTCTATTTTCTAAGTCTGTAACTATAAGACTAGTTTCATTAGAAATTGTTATATCTGAGTCATCGAATCTTCCATTATTTTGAATTATTGATTGTTTGGCGTAATAAATTTCGTAATGATCTGTATTTGGATCATTTGAATCTTGCCAATTTATATAGATAGCATCGTTGGCTGTAACCAGATTTATTCCAGTAACTCCGGATGCTGTTACAGTGCTAGGTAGGATTAGAATTACTAGTCCTGTAAGCCAGATAGTTAGTTTTTGTATTTTTTTCACGAATCAGGTGATTATATCATAAATATTGCAGTTTTGGTAGTTTCCGGATGTGGTTATTGGGCTTTAGGGCAGTTAGGACTTTAGGCATTAGGCCGCTATAAAACGAGTCCCTAATCCCTAATTCCTAAATCCCTAAACCCCTAATTCCTCTGCCATCTCCAGCACTGCCTTCTCTGCAGCTTCTTTCCAATCGGTACCACTAGAAGCAAATATTATTCCGCGACTGCTATTTACGATTGCTCCAGTTCCATCTTCCATAAATCCACCTTTCACATCTTCTGCTGTGCCACCCTGTGCTCCGAATCCAGGAATCAAGAATGGAATATGTGGCATGAGTGTCCGCAAGTATCTAAGTTCTTCTGGATAAGTAGCACCTACTACTGCTCCGACACATGAGAGATTTGTTTCTGGTCCTATGGTTTGTGCTCCCCAGCTTTCTACAAGTTGAGCCATATGTTCGTGTACCACTTCGTCGCCGACTGGCATATCTTGTAATTCCCCAGAACTCTTGTTGCTGGTTTTTACCAGAACAAATATTCCTTTGTTGTTAGAAGTGCATCTTTCTATAAATGGATTGATACCATCTGATCCGAGATACGGAGTTACAGTGAGAGCATCTATAGGGGAGTCAGGTCCGAGGTAAGCATCTGCATATGCTTCGCAAGTAGATCCGATGTCATTTCTTTTTCCATCTGCAATTACTATCAAGTCATTCTCTTTCGCATACTCACACGTTTCCCAAAAGACTTTCATTCCTTCTTCTCTCATAATTTCATAGAATGCCATTTGAGGTTTTATGCAGATGGCAACATTTTTTACTGCATCTATTATTCCTTTATTAAATTCAAGTACTCCAGATGCATCCTTGGAAATTCCTTCTGGCATTTTTTCGAGCCTTGGATCTAGTCCCACACAAACAGGAGATTTTTCTTTTGTTTTCTTGGTTAGTAGGTCTGCAAAGTGCATGATGTTGAGGAGAAAAAGGGGTCAGACCCCATTTATGAAACTGAAAATGTGTTCTTATTATACATAATGAATCACGATAGTCTTTTAAGCTTTTGCAACCAAAATACCACCCGCAGTTATGAGTACAGTTCCTATAGCAAGCCTTGGAATGTGTACCTGTTTCCATTCTGCAAATATCCAAAGAGCGAGCAGTACTGCAACTAAAGTATTCATATTAAATAGTGGCACCAAAATACTCATAGGAGTTTGATATTTAGCTATGGCTATGGATACAAGTGCAACTCCAGTGCCCCATGTGAGCCCTGCACAAAATGCGTAACTTCCTGCTTTTAGTGGTATCGCGAATCCGGAGGAAGTAATTGATATAGCTAGGCCTATTCCAAGGATCGCAGCTCCAGCACAGAGCAAATACGGTCCAGTTCCTATGCCAAGGTCGCTACTAGATTTTATAAATAAATTTGCAAAAGCAAACAAAAATGCAGGTGCTACTCCGCCGATAATTAGACCAGTCATATGTGCAGACATGCTTGGATTATATATGTGCCTCGCTAGTCATCAAGCAGCATATTTAATAGGTCAGATTTTATGTAAAGTATGCTAGACTTTGAATATGGGAGTAAGATTTTGGATTGTCTTATATCTTTTCATGGGCTTTGCATATTTCTTGATATTAAGTGAATGGGAGAAACTTCCTGATGGGAATATGCATGTGGTCATGATGGATGTTGGACAGGGCGAATCTATCCTCATTAGGACGCCAAGTGATCAAACAATACTTGTAGATGGCGGACCAGATTATTCGATCTTAGAAAGACTTGGTGAAGAGTTATCTTTTTTTAAAAGAGATATCGATCTTGTAATTCTCACTCATCCAGACAGTGATCATTCGACAGGACTTTCTAGAGTGCTCGATAGATACACAGTAAAAAATATTTTGATGACTGGAGTGATAAAAGATAATCCGCGATATGATTCATTTTTAAATGAAGTGTACGAAAGTGGTGCGAAGGTTATTTTTGCACAAAGCAATAATGATTTAGATTTAGATGATGGTGCGATGCTTGATATTATTTGGCCTCTAGAAAATATGTTTGGAAAGAGTCATAAGAAACCAAACAATGTATCTATAGTTGCAAAAATTTTGTGGAAAGATCACGAATTACTTCTTACTGGTGATATAGAGAAAGAAGCAGAAAAAGAGATTCTCATGCAGCCAATAGATATATCTGCAGACATACTCAAGGTTCCTCATCATGGAAGTAAAACATCTTCTTCTACAGGTTTTATAGTCGCAGTAAATCCAAGTCTTGCTGTTGTATCTGCTGGCAAAGACAACAGATTTGGTCATCCGGCTCGAGACATAGTCTCTAGATACGAGAATTTGGGTGCTAAAGTTCGTTCAACAAGCGAGGAAGGAAGAATAGAGTTAGTGTTATACTAGATTTAGATGACAACATTACTATTACTTGCCGGCAGATCACGCAGATTTTGGCCACTAGCCGAGAAAACTCTTTGGCCATTTATGAACAAATCTTTACTTTCTCATCAGATGGATAGATTGAAAAAGGGGGGTATGGAAAAAGTAATATTTGTAGGTGGTCATCACAACATAGAAATGGTTCATGATATATTTCCAAATGTTCCTTCTATAGAACAAGAAGATTTGGATCTTGGAATGAGAGGTGCACTTCTTAGCGCACTTCCAGAAATAAAAGATGATTCTGTATGCATAGTAAGTAGTAATGATGTGATTGAATCTTCTGCTTATGCCTCGCTTATAGAAGCAAGTAAAAAAGATGGAGTAGATGGAGTAATGCTTGCACAAAAAGTAAAAAAATATTTCCCAGGAGGTTATTTAGTTACTGCACCTGATAGTAATGGCGATATGAAGAGAGTCGCAGGTATTGTAGAAAAGCCAAAAGAGGGAAGTGAGCCAAGTGATTTAGTAAATATAGTTGCTCATGTTCACAACAATCCAGAGAAGCTATTAGATATATTGGAAGATGTTTCATCTGATCGTGATGATGCTTACGAAGTTGCACTTACAAAATTATGTAAAGACTTCAATTACGTTGCGCTTCCATATGAGGGCAAGTGGAATGCCGTTAAATATCCGTGGCATGTTTTGGATATTACCGAGAGATGTCTATCTGATTTGCCAGATGAACAAAGTATTCACAAATCTGCAGAAGTGGATAATACAGCAGTAGTAAGAGGAAAAGTTGTAATAGAAGAAGGTGTAAAGATAATGCCGCATGCAACTGTTCAGGGACCTTGTTTTATAGGTAAGGGAACAATAATTGGAAATAATTGCTTGATAAGAGATTCAATCGTTGGAGACAAATGTGTGATTGGTTATGGATCAGAGGTTGCAAGATGCAACTTGCATTCTCATGTGTGGACTCACTCAACTTACTTGGGAGATTCTGTAATTGGTAAAAATGTTGCTTTCGGAGCGGGGTCTATAGCTGCAAACTTTCGACTAGATGAAGGGATAATAAGTTCAGTAGTAAAAGATGAAAAAATTAGTACTCAGAGAAATAAATTAGGAGTAATAGTTGGTGACAATGTTCGAATAGGAGTTAATACATCTTTTGCTCCTGGCACGAAGATTGGAAGTGGTACCTTTGTGAACTCTGCAATTTCTGTAACTAAGGATGTTGGAGAAAAAAAGTTTATAACCCTAAAAGACGGAGAAATTGTCGTAAAAGACAATAATTCCAGTATTCCTGGAATAAGGGATTGATAAATGTGAGCCAATTCACGCGAAGGATCTTGCGAATTTGTTTGTGGAGGTGCTTCGAAGATACAATGTAGGTATTGTTTCTTACCAATTAATTATATGAAATATTTATTAGCTTTGTTTGCAGTGTTTTTCTTAACCGCTTGTAATATCTCTTTTGAAATGTCTGGAGGAGCAGATGACGAGTCTGCAGAACCAGAAGAAGTTGTAGAAGACATTGGAAGTGTAGATGCATCAGACGAGCCTGAAGATTCAGATGAAGAAGAAATGGAAGAATCAGAAGATGCAGATGAATCAGAAGAAGATAACGAAGAACCTGAAGAAGAATCAGAAGAATCTGAATCAGAAGATGAAATGGGTGACGAAGATTCAGAGGAGTCAGATGAATCTGACGAATCAGAAGAATTAGAAGATCCAGCAGATGCTGCAGCTGGAATGTATGAAGATTACACAGAAGGTGTTGTAGGCAATGGTGAAATGTCTATGCTCTTTTTCTATGCATCATGGTGTGGTTACTGTCAGGCAAAAGATGCACTGCTTACTGAAATGTATTCCAGTGAAGACATGCCTAACATCAATACTTACAAAGTAGACTTCGATACAGAAGAAGCTCTAAAAGCTCAATTCGGAGTAGCTATGCAAGATACTTTTATTCTCATAGATGATGAGGGTAATGCAATAGAATCTATTCCTGGAGCTTCGGAAGAAGATATAAGAGGAATGATTTTTACTGAATAATTTATGTTTAACTTAATGTTGGTTTTATTTGCGGCAGGACTCATCACGATATTGCTTCCGTGTATCCTGCCGCTTATTCCAATAGTTTTGGGGACAAGTATTGCAGGTCGCAGCAAGCTCCGACCTCTATTCACAGTTATTGGAATGCTTATATCTTTTGTGATATTTACGTTCTTACTTGTAGTTGTGCTTTCTAAATTCCCAGCAGCGCAAGATGCTATACGAACAGCAACCTACTATATTCTTCTACTATTTGGAGTTGGTTTTATATCTCATTCAAAAGCAATTCAATATTCAGTTGCTGCAATTGGATCGTTATTCTTTCTTCCAAAAATCACATTAGTAATAGTGTTTGCAATTATAGGATTCATTGGAATGAAGTATGGAGCAATTATCGCTTCTAAATTACAAAACTTTGGTTCTGGTGTTCAGAGATCTGCACAATCTTCTATAGGCGCAGACAATCCAATCGGCGCACTTATTATGGGTCTGACCCTTGGTCTTGTATGGGTTCCATGTGCGGGCCCTGCGCTTAGTTTTGTATTTGCATTATTACGAGAGAGGCCTGGTATAGAATCGATTATTCTTTTGACTGCTTATGGAGCAGGGACTGCAATGCCACTTTTACTTATAGGTTATGGCGGACAATATGCAGTTCACTCTGTTCGCTTCCTTAGTAAATTTTCTGGAAAGGTAAAACAAATATCCGGAGTACTACTTATAGTCGCAGCTCTAGGTCTACAGTTTAATGTTTTTAGAAATCTAGAAACGTGGCTAGTTCAGAATACAAGCCTAGGAACGGTTGGAACGACGATTGAAGAGAAGTGGCTTAAGGATAATATAAAAGAAATTAAGACTTACTAGGAATTTTCATGATCTTAAACTCATGCCCAGTTTCTGCTAAAAATTTCTGGAATCCATCACGATTTATCACCAAAGTCGCAGTATTTATAAGTGGATGAAAGCGAAATTGATCTATCTCCCATGCATCTTTGTCAAAAATTACTTCTACTTCTTTTTCAGCATCAAACATAAGTCCAAAAGGAGTTACAGATCCTGGGTCTACTCCGAGCAATCTCTTTAATCTATCCGGAGAAGCAAAGCTTAATTTTTTCGTCCCCAAAATTTCTCCCAACTCTTTCATGTCTACAGTCTTATCATGCATTACGATTGCGAGGATATTTCTTCTTCCCTTCTTGTCTCTTGTAAGCAACTGCTTAGTGTGTGCACCTGGAATTTTTATTTCCATTCCTTCAGATTCTTCACAGGTAAACACGGCCTGGTGTTCAAATTTCTCGTAATCGATATTACATTTGGCAAGTACTGCATAAATATCTTCCATATCTAAATGGTATACTAATATCCATGCTAAAGGCTAAAAATGATTTTTCACTGATAATATTTGGGGCTTCGGGACATCTGGCGAGAATAAAGATATTCCCTGCGCTCTATTATATGGCCCTCAAGAAGAGATTCCCGAAGAAATTTGCAATTATAGGTTATGCGCGAAGCGAGATGGATAACGAAGGATTCAAATCAAAATTTTCAGATGCAGTTCTCGAGCATGTGCCAGCAGTAAACGAGGAAGTTCTATCTGAATTACTCGAGCATGTTCATTACGAAAGAGGTCAATATGACAGTGAAGAAGATTTCAAAAAATTAAATACTAGACTTAGTGAGATAGAAAAAGATTTTGAATCTAAATCAGTTCGCATTGCATATTTATCTGTACCACCAACTTCTTTCGGTGCAGTTGCAAAAAATTTATGTGCATCAAACATACATGATCACAATGATGGAAAAGATTTCAGGTGCATAGTAGAGAAGCCACTTGGACATAATTATTCAAGTGCACAGGAAATAAGAGAGAATCTTACAAAATGTTTTGAGCCACATGAGATTTATTTGCTAGACCATTATCTAGGGAAAGAAGCTGCTAGAAATATTTATTACCTCAGACTTGTAAATCCAATTATAGAAAGAGTGCTCAAGCACACTATGGTAACTAATGTTCAGATAACAGCATCAGAAGCGGCTGGATTAGAAGGTAGAGCAGGGTATTTCGAGGCAGTAGGAACCTTTAGAGATATGTTCCAGTCTCATCTTTTACAGCTCATGGCACTTCTTACTATGCAACTTGTAGAAAGAGATAAGTTGCCACAGGCTAGAGAAGAAGCACTAAAAAGTATTTATGTTCCACCTGCTGCAGATTTGTCTGAAGTTGTATTGCAGGGACAATATGCATCTTCGGAAGGACATTGTGGATACAAAGATGAAGAAGGTGTTGCGTCGGATTCCAGAACTTCTACGTACGCTACTTTTAAATTGATGACGAGGATGTCTAGATGGCAGGGAACGCCATTTTATCTAAGGTCCGGAAAAAGATTGCATGCAAAAGAGACAAAGATAGCTTTGGAGTTTAGAAATCCATATGCCTCACAAGAAGCTGAGCCAAACAGAATGGAAATTATTTTACAGGGTGAAGCAGGAGTGCGAATTTATCTGCATACAAAAAAAGGAGGAACGGAACCGGACTTTCGCCCGCTTACTCTTGGCGATCCTTTGGTATGTGTAGGAGATTGTATGGATGAGCATGGATTACTACTTCTTGAGTGTATAAATGGAAAGCAGGACTGGTTCTTGGATTTCGAAGAATCAACTCTTTCTTGGAAACTTATAGATCCGATTCAGGCTTATTTGGATGCAGATGGAACACCGTTATATGAATATCCTTGTGGAGAAAACGGGCCTAAGGAGGTAAGTGAATGGATTGGAAGGGAGGGGTATGAATGGATATAGCTTACAAATTTTAAACTTTAAAACAATTTTCAATGACCAATTTCCAATTTCAAAAAATCGAAGCGGATTCAGAAGATATATTTGTAAATGAATCAATTGCATTACTAACTAACAAAATAAATAAATGTATCTCCGAAAAAGGAGAATGTTCTCTAGGACTTTCTGGTGGGTCAACTCCTAGGAAAGTTTACGAAGAGCTTGGGAAGCAGGACATTGATTGGAGCAAGGTTATAGTTTTCCTGGTGGATGATAGATATGTACCGAGAGATCATGAAGATAGTAATCAGAAACTTGTGGATGAAACTTTGCTTAAAAATGCTGAACCAAAAATAATTTTTCCAGATACAAGTTTAGAAATAGAGAAGTGCATAGAAGATTATGAAAAGCGCTTACCAAGTGAAGCAGATATAGTCGTTTTGGGAATGGGAGGAGATGGGCACATCGCATCTCTATTTCCTGGAGACATCGATGCTCTTACAGAAGAAAATAAAAAAGTACTTCATACGACTACAGATAGCTTTGCAGTGAAAGATAGAATTACAGTTACGATGCCATTTCTAAAATCTGCAGGGACGATTATTTTCCTTATAAAAGGTGAAGATAAGGTCAAAGTATTCAACAAGATGACATCTGCAAATGTAGACATAATCGAATATCCTGCTCATGGAGCTTTGTCTACTGGAAGGACTATTTGGATTGCTTTGTAACACCCCGCTCGCATGCTTTGAACAAGAAGTAGCATGGCCGTCCTCGGCCATGAGGTCGAGTGGGCGTCCTCGCCCACATTTACTGCGGGCACTATGCCCGCATGACCTCATCGGCGGGGACGCCGATGCCACACCGCCTTTCCAGCTTTTTATGATTTCTTACGCAAAATACCACCTGCACGCTCGCTACTTTTTCTCCTGTTTTACCTTATGTGTTGAAATATCATCATTTCTAGTTTGATTTAGGCGGATTAAATCGATAATCTTTAGGCGTATAGACAATTCCCCCAAGATTACCTTTGCCAAAACCTAAGAGACTTAGAATAAACGAAAACATAAGAGCTAAAGAAGTTAGACTCCTTGTAGAGGACGACCAGAAAGTTGTTCCTATAGAAGAGGCTTTATCTATGGCTCGTGAGCAGGAGCTAGATCTTATAGAGATATCACCAAATGCAGATCCTCCTGTTTGTAAGATTATGGATAGGGGAAGTTATCTGTATCAACAGAAGAAAAAAGAAAAAAAGCAAAAGGCTCATAGTAAGCAGACAGAAGTAAAGATGATCCGTTTTGGATTTCGTACAGATACTCATGATCTCGAGCGTCTAGCAAAACAGGCAAAAGGATTCCTAGCAGACAGAAATCTGGTAAAAATTGGTGTTCGTATGAGAGGGAGAGAATTTACAAATATGGATTATGCAAAAGACAAACTGCGCAAATTTGTAGCAAGTATGGATGAATTTGCAGAGATAGAGCAGGATATTAGAAAGCAGGGGAATCAGTTTATGATGATTGTGAAGCCTAAAAAGAGTGCTAAGGAGGCCTAAATGCCCCACTTTTTCCAAGTTTTATCTTCCGCTGACTCATTTTTTCTAGTACTCTTTACTGGTGCCAAAAATCAGGTCTCACAGCGGTACCAAAAAGCGTGCTCGACGTACAGGTTCGGGAAAGGTTGTTATGAGTAGAGGCTCTAGAAACCATCTATTACAACAGAAGAGCAAGCGCCAGAAAAGCCTAAATAGCACACTTGAACTATCTTCTTCCAAGCAGGCGAAGAACATAAAGAAATTAATTCCTTACTCTTAAATTTAATGGGAGAAGCAGATAAATCAGAGGGATACGGAGAGGTAGGTGATACAGCCGTACTAGTAGAAACAATCAATAGTGGGAAAATAACACAAGAAGATTTATTAAAAAGAATTGCAAAACAACGCTCTGAAATAAGCTCGTTGAAATAATCACAATAAATTATGAGAATAACCCGTGGAGTCACCAGCAGGCGTAGACACAACAAGTTGCTAAAAGCAGCTAAGGGTTATCGTGGAAGAAGAAATAGCACTGTAAAGATGGCAAAGCAGGCTATTATGAAAGCAGGTCAGAATTCGTACAGAGATAGAAGAAGGAAGAAAAGAGAGTTTAGAAGACTGTGGATAATCAGATTAAATGCAGCACTCAGAGAAAGGGGTTTTATGTACAGTAGATTCATAAGAGCTGCAGAAGACAAAAAAGTAGCAATAGACAGAAAAATACTTTCTGAATTGGCTATTAATGAGCCAGGAGCATTCGGTAAAGTTGTAGATACTGTTATGAGTTCAACAAAGTAATTATGAATAGAAATGAGTTAGTAAGTGCAGTATTTAAGCTAGTTCCAAATAATGAAGATGTTTCTGTTAATGGAGAAAAACAGGCGATAAACGCAAGTAATTGGTGGGCTCTTCGTGTTCATGAGTCTTGCAATAAGCATGCTCCAGATTCTTCGGCAAATATTAATCTTGGAACAATAATGTCAGATGTTTTAAAAGATGTACAAAGCAATGTTTGTGAAGCAGGTGGTGAAGCAAGATTAAGCCAACAAGAGGCAGATGCACTGAATGCAAAACAAAGAGAAGTAATTAGAGCTCTAACTAATATTGCTAGTCAGCAAGTTGAAGCATTGTGTTAAGCAGCAGCCTCAATCTGAGCTTTTACTTTCATAGTACCAATAATTGCGGACCTCTCTCCTTCATCTAGTTTTAGGCGAATGTATTTAACTGTGTCTTTTAGATCTGGAATCATCTTGTGCTCCAAGGCGTTTACACGGCGCCTGGTAGTTTCTAGCTCTATAGCGAGTGCTTCTGCCTGCTTTTCTATCTGAGCAAGCTGTATGAGGATCTCAAAGGCCTCATTTAGTGCATCTATAGCTTCGTCTAGGAGTGCATTTGTACCTGCATAACCGTAAGTTTTTATCTCTCCCTCTTTTTCTAATTCAAAGAAAGGGATGCGTACACTCATGACATTCTTTGTCTTCACAGAGAGTGCTAATTTTGCCTGTGGACTAGAGAGAGCATTTCGGAGATCAGCTTCTTTCATCCAAGCAGAAGCTATAAGAAACTTTTTAAAAGCATCACCAAGCATTTCTTCTACTTCTTCTCTGAGTTTCTTGGCATCTCTAACTATTTCCATGAAGTGCTTCATTAGACCGTCCTGTTTATCTTTCAAGAGTTTGTGTCCGCGCTCTGCAGACTTCACTCTCTTCTTGAGATCTAGTAATGCCATTCTGGTTGGATTAACGTTTAATATTGCCATATTTTTAGGTTGTTTAATTGGTCGGAGAAAATTTTAAATTTTAAATTATAAATTTTAAAACAATGAACAATTCTTGCTGCCGTTTTTTTAATTGAACATTGAGTCATTTAAAATTATTTTAAAATTTAAAATTGGTAATTTAAAATTACGCCTTAGGCGTTGGCATATATTTCTCTATCTCTTCATCTTTAACACGCTTAAGTTCTTCTCTAGGAAGCATAGAAAGTAATTCCCATCCAATTGTAAGAGATTCTTCGATTGAACGATCTTCACTTTCTGATTGTCTTACAAACTTATCTTCAAAGCCTTCTGCAAATTTCATGAATTTGAGATCAGTCTCACTAAGAGCAGATTCACCAAGAATAACAGCAAGCTCACGTACATCTTTTCCTCTAGAGTAAGCGGCAAATAGCTGTGCCATAACATTTTTACGATCATCTCGTGTCATTTCTCCAGATAGAGTCTGCTGCAATCGTGACAATGAAGGGAGTACATCTACAGGTGGGTAAATTCCTTTTGCATGTAGTTCTCTAGAGAGAACAAACTGGCCCTCTGTAATGTATCCAGTAAGATCTGGAATTGGGTGAGTTTTGTCATCTTCTGGCATAGTAAGAATAGGAATCTGTGTGATTGATCCATTCTTGCCTTTGATCTGTCCGGCTCTTTCGTAAATTGTAGAAAGGTCCGTGTACATATATCCAGGGAAACCACGACGACCAGGAACTTCTTTTCGTGCAGCCGATACTTCACGTAGTGCTTCGCAATAGTTTGTAAGGTCAGTAAGAATAACTGTTACGTGATAATCTTTTTCGTATGCGAGGTATTCTGCAGCGGTAAGAGCTAGACGAGGAGTAGCAATACGTTCAACTACAGGATCTGCTGCTGTATTTAGGAATAGTACAGCTCTCTCTAGTGCGCCTGTTTTTTCGAATTCGTTTCGGAAGTATTGTGCTTCTTCGAAGGTAACTCCCATTGCAGCAAAGATAACAGCAAATTTTCCTTCTCCAGAATCATCTCTTACTTTTGCTTGTCTAGCGATCTGTGCAGCAAGCTTATTATGTGGAAGTCCTGCACCAGAGAAGATAGGAAGTTTCTGTCCACGTACAAGCGTGTTCATTACATCGATTGTAGAAACACCTGTTTGAATAAAGTCAGATGGAAAAGATCGTGAGAACGGATTAATAGGAGCACCGTTAATATCTTTTTTGGCTTCTGCAATTGGTTCTGGTCCGCCATCAATTGGCTTTCCTGATCCAGAGAATACTCTTCCAAGGAGATCTTCTGTTACTCCAAGCTCAAAAGTCTTTCCAAGGAATCTAGCTTTTGTACCTTCGGTTCCTACTCCTTGTGTGGTTTCGAAAAGCTGAACAACAGCAACTCCTTCACGTGCCTCCAATACTTTACCAAGCCTGGTTTTTCCATCTGGAGTTTCTATTTCTACGAGTTCTTCGTAAGTAACACCTTCGACTTCTTCGACCATTACTAGTGGTCCGGTGATCTCTCTAACTGTTTTATAAGCTGTTGTTGACATAATGTTTGAATGAAAAATTAATAATTAACAATGAATAATTAAGGATTATGATTTTAGTGCAGAAATTTGTTCTTCTATTTCGCGTTCTATCTCATCGAATTCTTCCCATTTATTTTCTTCTATGAAATGAGCTTTTACCATTTTTTCTCTTACAGGGATTTTTCTTAGTTTGTCGAAATCAAATTCATCTTGATCTACAACTTCCTGAGACTTTTTGTAGAAGCGAGTAATCATTCGTAGAATTCTGTATTGTTTCTGTAATGATGTGTATGCATCAACTTTGTCAAAAGCATTCTGGAACAAGAAGTCTTCTCTAATAGCTTTTGCAGTTTCTAACACAAGCTGCTCTTTTGGAGAAAGTGAATCAGCACCTACAAGTCTTACAATTTCTTCTAGCTTGGATTCTTCTTGTAATAGGCTAGAAGCCATTTCACGTACTTCCATATAGTCTTCTGCAATTTCTTTGTTTGCATATTTTTTCATATTTTCTAGATACAGAGAGTAACTCTGTAACCAGTTAATAGATGGGAAGTGACGTTTGTTTGCAAGTTTTGCGTCTAGTGCCCAGAAAACTTTTGTAACACGTAGAGTGTTTTGTGTAACTGGTTCAGAAAAATCTCCACCAGGAGGGGATACTGCACCTACTACTGTAAGTGATCCTTCTCTTTCTTTGTCTGATCCTAAGCATTGAACGTAACCTGCTCTTTCGTAGAATCCTGCTGTACGTGATCCTAGGTATGCTGGATATCCTTCTTCACCAGGCATTTCTTCCAAACGTCCGGACATCTCACGCATAGCTTCTGCCCAACGACTAGTAGAGTCGGCCATGAGAGCAACGTTGTATCCCATATCTCTGTAGTACTCTGCAATTGTAATTCCTGTATATACAGATGCTTCACGAGCAGCAACAGGCATATTTGATGTGTTTGCGATCATGCAAGTTCTTTTCATAAGAGGCTCATTTGTGTGTGGATCGATAAGCTCAGGAAATTCCATAAGCACATCTGTCATTTCATTTCCACGTTCTCCACATCCGATATAGATGATTACTTGAGCATCACAATACTTAGCTAATGTTTGCTGAGTTACAGTTTTTCCAGCTCCAAAAGGACCAGGAATAGCTCCGGCTCCACCTTTCATTATTGGAAATAATGTATCTAGAATTCTTGTTCCTGTTACCAGGGGTACAGATGGATCTTTTTGTGAGTTAAAAGGTCTAGCAACACGGATAGGCCATTTCTGAAGCATGGTTACTTTTTCCTCTCCTTTATCTGTTTCTATTACTGCTACTACTTCATCTATGGTCAAGTTGCCACTTTCTATACTTTTAACAGTTCCTTTCATTTCTGGTGGAACCATTACTTTGTGAGTGATCAGAGTGGTTTCATCTACTTCTCCTAGAATGTCACCTCCAACTACTTTGTCACCTGCTTTTGCTACTGGCTTAAATTCCCATTTCTTGTCGTGATCAAGTCCTGGAACATCAATTCCACGAGAGATATAAGAAGACTGTGCCTTTTTCTCGATTAGCTCTAGAGGTCTCTGTATTCCATCATATATCTGCTGTAAGAGTCCTGGTCCGAGTTCAACAGACATAGTTTGTCCTGTTTTTTCTACGGGTTCTCCAGGGCCTATTCCAGAAGTATCTTCATAAACCTGAATAGATGCATCATCGCCGTGTAGTTCAATAACCTCACCTATAAGGTTTTCTTTTGAGACACGTACAACCTCGAACATTTTTGCGTCTTTCATTCCATTTGCAACTACTAGAGGTCCTGCAACTTTGGTAATTTTTGATTGTGACATATTTTTTGTCGGGTAAATAATTAATTATTTTAAGATATCTGATCCAACTGCTCTTTCTACTATTCGAGAGAGTCTCTCCATAGAGTAGCCAGTTGAACCATGATGTGATGGAAGGGGAATAATTGCTGGAAGTGGGTCCTTCGCGAAAAACTTCTCATCGTCTTGTGTGAAATCTTTCGCGAGGTCTTCTGTGATGAAGATAATTGCAAACACCTCATCGCTAGATCTTTTCATTTCTCTTATTTTTTCTACTGCTTCTTCTGTATTTTGAGCTGGAACAGTTTTTACCCCTAGAAGGGAGAATCCTTCTATTGCTTCTTTGGAGCCTATAATGGCGATTTGATAGTTCATTTAAATTAAAGAATTGGTGGTAGTAAAGATTTAATTTCTTGAATTTCTAAGCTATTTACTTTTCCGGTTAGAAGTACTCGAAGCAGTGCAAGATGACTCATTGCTCTTGCTGCGTATGCAAATATTGGTTCTGGACCCAAGAACATAGTTCTCATTTCATCCAGTGAACTTCTTACTGATTCAATTGCTTCTTGCTCGAAAGATATTGCATCTTTTTCTGATTCTGAATTTTCATCACGGAAACTTCGTCTTTCTTCTTCTATATCTATCATGCGTAATACATATGTGCGTATGGCATTACTACTACTCATTTTTGCAAGCCTTAGCCTTTCTGCGTCACAAGCTTGTGCAACTGCATTATCGACGTCACGTGGAGATTTAAATGATTCATCAAATTCAGGATCAAAACTTGAATCAATAGATGACTCAGGTTCCGATGCGATATCACTTACGAATCCATTTTGCTTTTTAATATTGAAAGAGATAGAAGGTCTATTCCATTCAATCCATAAAGTATCGAATATAAATTTCTTATCTTCTGGAATCATTTTTTCTACGTTCTCTTTTATGCTTTTTGCGGTGGCATCAATCATTTCCTGAAAGTCTTTTGTCTCATCTGGTACCACTATGAAATTGATATCTCTAAGCATTTTTACAGCTTCTTCTCCAGATTTGGCACCAAGAATTCTGTCTACATCAGACTGTTCCAGAAGTTCTGATTCTAGCGTTCCTAGGCGTCCTAACGCGTAAGCGAAGTGTTGGCCAAGAGTGTGTGGAGGAGCAAACATAATTATGCAAATAGCTTGGAAGAAACTTCCAGTTCTGTCATAGGTCGAAGAACTGAATTAACTAAATGGGGGAAGGTGAAGTCTTCTTCGCTATTTTTTGATACAAATACAAACCCACCTTCTTTTGATTCTTTGGTGTCACCATCCATGCCTTTTAATTTACTTTTCAGGCTATCTTCAAACTTCTTGAGTTTGTCTTTTGGAAGTTTGTTTACTTCTTCTAGAACTTCATCGTATACAGAGTCGAGAGATTTTCGTTTTTCTTCTAGAAGTTTTTTTCTATGGTTCATTTCCACCATAGTTTGTGCCTTCTTCTGCATTTGAGTTTTCTTTGCCTCGGTTTGTTTCTTTATATCAGATTCAAGTGCAGATATCTCATCATTTGTTTTATGAGTAATAGATGCTTTTTCTACCTCTGTTTGTTCATTGATATTCGAGATATCGTTTTTTGCCTGTGCCTTTATGGAGGCAATAATGTCAGCTAAAGCCATAATTTTTAGGTGTATGAATTATTATGCAGAAAGTCCACTTGCAATGTTCAGTAGCAAGAATAGTGAGATTAGAAATCCAAGGATTGCATATGTTTCTACAAGTGCGGCCATAGGAATGATTTTTCCACCAGCCTTGTCATCTTTTGCAATCATTTTCATACCTGCTGCACATACTTTGCCCTGATAAGGAGCAGAGAAGAGGCAAGTGAAAGCAACAGGAAGACATGCAAACAAAATTGCGAGTCCAGTTGCGAAATCGATTGGAAGTTGTTCTGGAGTTCCAATCTTGAAGAATGTAAGGAATAGGAAGGCGATAACCATTCCGTAAATTCCTTGTGATCCTGGAAGAGCTTCGATAACAGTAACGATACCGAAAGCATTTGGCTTCTCTGTAAGAAGACCTGCTCCAGCTTGTCCAGACATCGATACTCCGATACAGGAGCCAATTCCAGCTAGTAAACATGCGAGTGCTGCTCCTAGAACAGCAAACGAGATTCCGAGTAAATCGGTTCTTTCTGCTGCCGCTTGTAGTACTTCGAGTTCCATAGTTATAGGGGGTAAATAAATAAGTAATTAGTAAAATTAAAGAATAGAACGGGTTGATCTTTTAAATGGTGCAAATTCTTTTCCTCCTCCTTGGAAGAATTGTCCAAAGAATTCGATAAACTGTAGACGTCCTGAATGAACGAAGCTGCCAAGGCAGTTCAGTGCAATCGAAGTTAAGTGACCGAAGAAAAGAATCATTATAAATACAGGTACTCCTATTATACTTGGTAGAAGCCCCGCAATAACTGCGCCTATCTGATTAATTGCAAATGCAAGTGCGCCTGTAGCAAGTCCGAGTGCAAGTATTCTTAGATAACTAAGAGTATTGCTCATTACTCCTATAAGGAAATTAACTGTTCCCAGAATCCCTATTAATGGTCGTATAAACCATTTTCCTGATCCTTGTCCCCATATAAAGAGTAATCCAACTGCATATGTAGGATAGTTTAGGTATGGAATTTCGGTCAGCATCTGCAGTGCAAGCAATGCAACAAACATATGTACTGTGAAATGTGCGGCAAATGCTTCGAATCTCTTTCCGTGAATAAATTTCCAGTAACCAGAAAGAAATATTCCAAAGAGGATCTGAATCACTCCAAGTGAAATTGCAAGGTTACGGAAGAAGTCTACGTCTTTATTTAAGTCCCATACTTGCCCCTTAAATCTTACAATGTCACCTTCTATAATCTTGGTCATCCAACCTGGAGCTTGATCTGGTGTCATACCAAACCATCCTCCAAATGGAATAGAAACCAAGAATGTGGCTATTCCAGCGTAAAATAGAAGCCATATAAGTTTTTGTTCCTGTCTTTTTAATTTAAATTTAAGTATCAATCCAGCCATGATAAGTGCAAGCACTGCTCCATATCCTGCATCAGTTAGACACAGTCCGAAGTAGAGGATAAAGAAAGGCATGAGAGGTCTTGTTGGATCCATCTCACTTCCTTGTGGTAATCCATATAGGCGAGTAACTGCTTCGAAAGGTGCAATCCAATTTCTATTTTTTATTTGCATTGGAGGCTCTTCATCAGCTTTTGGTTCTATGGGCATTAGAGCAATAGCTGGAGAATTCTGGCCAGTGGTTAGTGGCCAGTGGTTAGTGATTAGTTTTTCATTTATCTCATCAATCTTTTTGCTTTCTATCCATCCAGTAAGCATTACAGTTTGATCAGTCTTTGAAAATTCTGATCTCACAGACTGCTTCATATCTATCCAGTGCATGTATTGAGCGAGTCTGGCGAGATTTGGAATGGATTTTGCAAGCTCAGATTTTCTACTTAGAAATTTTTCTTCTTTTGCATCTAGGCTTTTAATTTCATTATCTACTCTAGCAATCTCTTTAGCAGGAGATTCATCTACTTGTGGCAAATCTATATCTGTCCAACCTACTTGTGCAGCTGCTTGATCGAAAGTGTTTTTGTCTTCTTTCCAAATAATTGCGACTACTAGTAATTGACCTTCACTTGCACCTACTTCTAACAGATTTGTTCTAGGAAGATCTGTAGATAGCTTGTTTTCAAATTCTTCAAATACATTTGGGCTTACTTGTCCAAATGTAACTACAGATGTGTCAGTTTCTCTTTCCGATAAATTCATATCCAAATCCTTCCATGGAGATATTTTCTTTCTGTGTGCAATTAGTTGTTGCTTCTCATTAGACGCTGATCCCATCTCATCTTCTAGCTTCTTGCATTCATCTATAATTTCGCGAAAATCTGTATGCAAAGCACCTTTTGTGATTTCTTCGGTAGTACCTGGATTTTTTACTGCTTTGATTTCTTCTTTTGAAGCAAATGGAAGCAAATTGTCTACGGCAAATTTAACTTCTGCTTCTTCGTAAGCAAACTTAGGACTCTCTATATCTACAGTTTCTTCATTTGGAGAAATCTCCATAACTCCCTCATCTTGCAAAAATTCAAGCAGGTCCTCACTAATGGATTTGTGTGATATGAGGGCCACTTTTTGCATTTTGATTACAGGCATTTTTTTCTTATATAAGGTTTATTAGATTGATAAAAATTTCTCAACTAGTTCAGAAGCTATTGCAGGCTTATTGCTGCTAGCTTTGCTTTTTATTGCGCCTCTTTCTTTTTCAGTTTTCTCTGCTCCACTTTTTACTTCTGATGTAAGCCCTGCCTTTGTTTGCTTTAGTTCTTCCATGGCAGAGGCTTTCAGTTCTCCTTTTTTTGTCTCGAGCCTTTTCTCTTCTTTTTCTTTATGATTTTCTAAATCTTTCATAGCAGCTTTTTTTGCATTCTCTATTTCTAGTTTTGCTTCTTCTTCTGCTTTTTTGATTTCTTTTATAGGTGGCTGTGAGGTTAATGTGGTCATATCTATAAGTTTAGTGTACTTTGCAAAAACGCGCGCGGATTGTAATTATTAGTATTCCGAATTACAAGGGTAGAAAGCCATTTTTTGTGAATGTTTAGCAGTGATTAGTGGTTAGTGATTAGTGGCTAGAATGCTATTTCTGGTGATATCATACACAGGTGCTTAAATTGCCGTTCAAAAAACTGAAAATATGGGAAAAAGGTATGGGGCTGACAAAGCTTATTTTTTCTCTAACAAAAGGCTTCCCAAAAGAGGAAAGATATGGACTTGCTTCTCAAATGAGAAGGTCTGCCGTATCGATACCCTCAAATATTGCAGAGGGTAGCCAGAGAGGATCTAATAAAGAATTTTTACAATTCATTCATATTGCTAGAGGTTCACTTGCTGAATTAGAAACACAAGTTATTATTTCAATAGAAGAGAATTATATTGATTTAGAGAAAGAGAAATTAGTAATTTCAAAAATAGATGAATTAGCAAAGATGTTGAATGCTTTCCAAAAATCTTTGCGTAATAATGTAGTCCCACTAACCACTAATCACTAATCACTCGAATATGGATTATTATCAGATTCTCGGCGTTTCTAAAGATTCTTCTCAAGCTGACATAAAAAAGGCTTATAGGAAGCTTAGTAAAGAATGGCATCCCGATAAGCATAAGGGAGATAAAAAGGCAGAGGATAAGTACAAGCAGATTAATCGTGCTTATGAATGTTTAAGTAATTCAGGAAAAAAACAGGCATATGACCAGTTTGGCTCAGAGGATGGCCCACAATTTGGAGGAGGGGGTGGTGGAAACCCTTTTGGTGGTGGATTTCAAGGTGGTGGTTTTGGTGACATATTTGAAACATTTTTTGGAGGAGGAAGAGGTGGAGGAGGAACAAGACAATCTGATATGCAAGGCAGAGATGTAGAGGCAAGAATTAATATTTCATTGGAAGATGCTTATAGTGGAGACAAGAAGGGCATAAGAATGAAAAAGCATGTTCAATGCGAATCTTGTTCTGGTTCTGGAGCCAAAAAGGGATCAAGCAAAAAGAATTGCCACGAATGTAATGGTACGGGGCAAGTGACTAGAACAGTGCAATCTTTCTTTGGCGCTATAAGCCAAAGCATGATGTGCGAAGTTTGTAGAGGGGCTGGCAAAGTTCCAGAGTCTCCGTGCGGTAAATGTTCTGGAGAGGGAAGAGTAGTAGATGTAGAAGAAATAATTGTAGACATACCTACTGGCATAAACGATGGACAAACTTTGCGTGTACCAGGAAAAGGTGAAGTAGGGAGGCAAGGTGCTTCCTCTGGAGATTTGTATGTTCGTATATCTGTTTCTCCTGACAAGAGGTTTATAAGAGAAGGGGATGATCTAAGAGTAGAGAAGATAGTTTCAGTTGCAGATGCTGTACTTGGAAAAGAAGAGGACATAGAAACATTTAGCGGAAAAGTAACTGTAAAAATTCCTCCTGGCACTCAGCCTGGACAAATACTTCGTATGAAAGGCAAAGGAATGCCAATTTTAAATACATCGAGATTCGGAGATTTGTTTGTAATTATTTCTATAGAAGTTCCTAAAAAGATAAACAGAAAAGAAAGAGGCATGTGGGAAGCTCTTAGGAAAAGCTAAAGCACAACATCTTGCACTATTACTCAACTGGTTTTATAGGGGTATAACTACACTTTTGTTGGAGAATACCACTTATGAATGACTTAAATAAACTTTTAGGAATTGGAATAGTAGTTTTTGTAATTGCTTTCGCGACAGCAGCAACTGTTGCGAAGAATAATTCACTTAATGCAAGCGTAATTGGGAATTCTTACTCTAGCTTTGATGCGTATCACGAGAGTGGGCAACCAGCAGTTATTTTTAGTTCTTTTTCTAGTTCAGATTCATACTACAACAGCAGTGAGCCAGCAGTTATATATAGATCTGTTTCTTCCGCAAATTTTAGAGCTCCTTATTGCAATGATACAGATGGAGGAGAAGATATATCTGTTCAAGGGGTTATAACCACAAATGCTTCTGGATGGAGTGATGCAATAGATTCATGTTGTAAAGATAAAAGCGAAAGCAATTGTGCGCATACTGGAAGTTGCAATGGAACAAGTTGTAATGTGATCGAATACTATTGCAGTTCGGATGGCTCTCCTCAGAGATCTAAGATTCCATGCGCTGGAGGATGTAGTGATGGAGCATGTAATAGTGGATCCACTTGTAATCCTTCGTGTAATGCCAATGAATGTGAGGAATGTAGAAATGGTGAGTGTGTTTCTAAATGTGAGTTCGGTGTTGAGTTTTGCAACAACGGGGAATGCACTAGGAGAACATGTAATGATTCAGATGGGGGAGAAGATATATCTACTCAAGGAGTTATAACTACCAATGCGGCGGGCTGGAACGATGCAATGGATTCGTGTTGCGAGGAAAAGAATGAAGGCAATTGTGTGAAGAATGGGAGTTGTAATGGGCCAGATTGCAATATTGTTGAATATTACTGTAATTCGGATGGTTCTCCTCAGAGATCAATTCATTCGTGTGTTGGTGGATGTAGCGATGGAGCATGTAATCGTGGATCAACTTGTAATCCTTCGTGTAATGCAAATGAATGTGAGGAATGTAGAAATGGTGAATGTATTTCTACATGTGAGTTCGGTGTTGAGTTTTGCAACAATGGGGAATGCACTAGGAGAATATGTAATGATTCAGATG
>JABICL010000042.1 GCA_018652265.1 Candidatus Peribacteria bacterium | reverse complement strand
TCCATCTATGTCTGGTTGACCAAGAAGTTCTTTTGCATTCTCTGGCTTCATGGATCCTCCATATAGTATGCGTGTTTCGTCGCGAATATCTTCTGGAAGTAAACTCCTTATATAGGCGTGCATTTCTTGTGCATCTTCTGGGGTGGCAGTTTTTCCTGTGCCGATTGCCCAGACAGGTTCGTAGGCAACGATCAGAGTGAGTAGTGAGTAGTTTGTAGTGAGTAATGTTGATATAACTGTTTCTACTTGAGATTTAACTATCTCTTTCTCTTTACCTGACTGCCTTTCCTCTTCTGTTTCTCCTACGCAAAGTATTGGCATTAGATCATTTTCTATTGCAGAGCTTACTTGTGCGCTCACGAACTCATTTGTTTCATAGTGGTCTTGCCTTCTTTCTGAGTGTCCACAAAGAACATATTTACATCCAATTTCTTTTAGCATTTTCATAGAAACATCACCTGTGTGAGCACCACTCTCTTCTGGATGTCCAGATTGTCCTCCGGTAATTATCCCCGCATCGATGCATTTTGTTATATCTAGGAATGTTGGGAATATAGCTGTATCTACCGTATCTATTGGCAAATAAGTCTCAGGAGCCTGTTTTGGCGTAGCTTGCGCACTAAGTGGAGCCGGATTCATTTTCCAATTTCCAGCGATTAATATTTTTCTACTCATAACTAAAGAATAGCAGAGATTTTTGTTTGCATCTTCTCTACACCTATATATACTCTTCCGAGCAATGGAAACTTGTGTTCATCCGTAGGGTCAGTAGTCTCTTCTCGAGACAAATTCTGATTCTGCGGGTGGGCACAAAGTCTGCCTCTTTTTATAGGCGACCTTGTTTCCATTCAAGCTCATTAACATCATGGGCTAGTCACATCACTCTCGAAAGATGTGGCAAGGCTTATCACTAGCAATAGTGATATGTCGAAGCGTATCAGCTCTGAGTCAGCTGATGCGTTCCAAATAAATCATGTCACTAACGAGTGACGTGGTTAAGACAATTTTAGAATTTAATTTGCAATTTCATTTAGTTATTAATTTATTTTAGTGACATATGAACAGCGCATTATTCCGACATATAAAAAGAAATGTTACTCATGTGCATTACATGAATGCCTCGACTCTGTATTCCGATGAAGGACGTAGCCAGCTGCGATAAGCCTCGGTAAGCCGCTAGGCAGGCGATATAACCGTGGATTTCCGAATAGGTAAACCTACTGGGGGGAATGCCCCAGTGTCACGTTTAACGTGATGGTCACTCTGCGAACTGAAACATCTAAGTAGCAGAGGAAAATAAATCAAAAGAGATTCCCTTAGTAGTGGCGAGCGAAAAGGGAAGAGCCCAAACTTCGCACTTGTGTGGAGGGTTGTAGGAGCCCAATATCCGATTCTATCTATCTAAACAAATGAGCCTGGAAAGGACAGCCATAGAGGGTGATAGCCCCGTAGTTGAAAGATTGATAGACGGTAGGGATTTCCTGAGTAAGGTCGGTCACGTGAAACCCGGCCCGAATCTGGGTGGACCACCATCCAAGGCTAAATAGATACAGAGATCAATAGCGGATAGTACCGTGAGGGAAAGGTGAAAAGCACCCCGGATAGGGGGATGAAATAGTTTCTGAAATGTAATGCATTCAAGGAGTGGGAGTCCGCCTCGGCGGATGACCGCGTGCCTTTTGTAGAATGAGCCAACGAGTTCGTTCTCAGTGGTTTGGTTAAGGCAGTTTTAGCCGGAGCCATAGCGAAAGCGAGTCCGAATAGGGCGTATTTGATCGCTGGGACGAGACCCGAAACCGGGTGAGCTATCCATGGGCAGGGTGAAGGTCGTCGAAAGGCGACTGGAGGCCCGAACCCACTCATGTCGCAAGATGAGGGGATGACCTGTGGATAGGGGTGAAAAGCCAATCGAACCCGGAGATAGCTGGTTCTCTTCGAAATGCCTTTTGGGGCAGCCTCGTCGTGCACAGTAGGGGGTAGAGCACTGTTTCGGGAAGGGGGCCTTTCCGGCTCACCAACCTGTGACAATCTCCGAATACCTACTCTTAGACGACGGGAGTGAGACGGTGACAGCTAAGTGCCATCGTCGAAAGGGGAACAACCCAGACCTTTTGCTAAGGTCCCTAATATAGGTTAAGTGGTAAAGGAAGTGTGATGACGGAAACAACCAGGAGGTTGGCTTAGAAGCAGCCATCCTTTAAAGAAAGCGTAACAGCTCACTGGTCGACTGTTGTTGTGCGCCGAAAATTCAACGGGGCAAAACCTATAACCGAAGCAGAGGATGCGGCCTTACTATTGATTCCAATTTTTGGAGTTAGTAGTAAGGCCGCGTGGTAGAAGAGCGTTCCGTTCAGCATTGAAGCCTTTCTGTGAAGATTGGTGGAGCGGACGGAAGTGAGAATGTTGGCATGAGTAACCACTAGGCAGGTGAAAACCCTGCCCGCCGAAACCCCAAGGATTCCCACGCAACGTTTATCGGCGTGGGGTTAGTCGGTCCTAAGGTCAGGCCGAAAGGCGTAGCCGATGGACAGTAGGTTAATATTCCTACACCTTGTAAGAACCGATAAGAAGGGATTATTTGATAATCATTTTGGCCTCTGTTTGTGCCTTTGGTACGAATATGTCTTTATGGAAGGACGATTTTCTCTTAGGCGCGGTGTGACGGAGTCGGAGGCACGGAGCGTGTGTATTGACTGCACGTGAATTTAGCAAGACGTTGATCTTTGTAGGCAAATCCGCAGAGAGAGTCGAGCTACGTTCCAAATACTTCTCCTTGTGAGGAGTGAGTTCGTTTCCTTCAGCTTCCTAGAAAACCATCGCTGCCGAGGCTTTTATGAGACCGTACCGCAAACCAACGCAGGTGGGGTGGTCGAGAAGACTAAGGTGCTCGGGATAACTCGCGTTAAGGAACTCGGCAAAATAGCGTCCGTAACCTCGGGATAAGGACTGCCCGTCTCACTTGTGAGATGGGCCGCAGCGAAAGAGGCCAGGCGACTGTTTACCAAAAACACAGGTCCCTGCTAATGCGATGAGCAGATGTATAGGGGCTGATGCCTGCCCAGTGCCAGAAGGTCACGGAAGAGGGTTAACGCTCTCAACCTAAGCCCTGGTGAACGGCGGCCGTAACTATAAAACGGACCACGTTGTAGTTACGTTAATAAATTAGGCTATATGCTGGAAACTCTGCTTGAATCTGGTGGTACTTAGGTGTACAATTGAACACCATGAGTGACAATCCAACCAGCGATGCAGACAATCAGCAGGAAAGATTCTCAGAATCATTATGTAATTACCTAACAGGTTTTGCTGATGGTGAAGGAAGTTTTAATATTTCTTTTCGAAAAAGAAAAGATTATCGATATCCTTGGAAAATTTCTGCTTGCTTCAATATTTCTCAGAAAGAGAAGCCAATACTTCAATTGTGTCAAAAACATCTACGGTGCGGGACGCTACGTTCCAGGCCGGATGGTGTCTGGTATTACGAAGTAAATAATTTAAAAGATTTAATTAATCTAATCATTCCTTTCTTCAAAAAATTTCCTTTTCTCTCGCAGAAAAAGCAGAGAGATTTTCTTATCTTCAGAAAGATAGTTTCTATCATGAATGATAGAGATCATCTCAAGAAAGAGGGGATTGAAAGAATTCTGGAACTTCGTAGGAATATGAATGATGGAGGCAAGAGAAAATATTCTGAGCAAGAAATATTAAATGCATTCTGAGAAAATCCTCAGAGACTATACGCCTAACTCACTCTATCTAATGATAGATGCTGAGAAGATATAGTCCGATCTCATAGGCGACTATGAGCATCAATGTTCAAGCTATCACGAATATTGAGACTTCATGTAAATGAAGGAACACTTGAACGGTCCTAAGGTAATTAATCGTTGCCCTGTGATCTGGTAACAGATTACTTAGCATTCGGCCATATGCTGGAAACTCCCATGTATCTCCTATGCCGCAAGGTATGGAGTGGGGACAATCAGCAGGAAAGACTGGTTAATTTGATCAGAATCCTCAGAGACCATACGCCGAACATCCAGATTACTGGATGATGATATGGTCCGATCTGCATGGCGACATGCAGTGGCAATAGGAAGTTGCCAGTACAATAAATATTGTATAACACTAATAAGCGAAATTCCTTGTCGGGTAAGTTCCGACCCGCACGAATGGTATAACGGTCTGGTCACTGTCTCAACGCGAGACCCGGTGAAATTGCAAACACGGTAAAAATGCCGTGCATACAACGGAAAGGCGAAAAGACCCTGTGCAGCTTTACTATAAGTTGGCATTGTATTACTGCTCCGCTTACGCAGGATAGGTGGGAGACTTTGAAGCTCGGACTTTGGTCCGGGTGGAGTCATCCTTGAGATACCACCTTTGTGTTTCGGTGATACTAACTACGCGCATGAAACGTGCCGTAGGACATTGCTTGCTGGGTAGTTTGTCTGGGGCGGATTCCTCCTAAAGAGTAACGGAGGAGCGCAATGGTCCACTAGCTTCGGATGGAAATCGAAGTGGTCGTGTATTCGCACAAGTGGGCTTGACTGTGAGACCTACAAGTCGAGCAGGGCGGAAACGCGGTGAAAGTGATCCGGCAACCTGTATCGCATTTAGTGATACAAACCATGTGGGTGGGTTGTCGCTCATCGGATAAAAGTTACGCCAGGGATAACAGGCTTATCGCGCCCAAGCGCTCACAGCGACGGCGCGGTTTGGCACCTCGATGTCGGCTCATCACATCCTGGGGGTGAAGCAGCTCCCAAGGGTTCGGCTGTTCGCCGATTAAAGTGGTACGCGAGCTGGGTTCAGAACGTCGTGAGACAGTTTGGCCTCTACCTTCCGTTGTCGTTTGGAAAATTGCAGGAAGTTGCTCCTAGTACGAGAGGACCGGAGTGAACGAACCTCTGGTGTACCTGTTGTCGTGTCAGCGGCAGTGCAGGGTAGCTAAGTTCGGAAGGGATAACCGCTGAAGGCATCTAAGTGGGAAGCCCCTCCTAAGATTAATTTTCCCCATAAACCCGCTTGTAGAACACAAGCTAGATCGGCCCTAACGTGTAAGTACGGCAACGTATTCAGCGTAGGGTGCACGAATGGGTAATTGAACATTTCTTTTAATAGTTGGAATGATGTGCTGTTCATGTGTCTTTAAAAATTCTAAAAACTCAAACTATAAAAACTAAGAACCCAATATCCTGGTGATTCCAGCGAAGGGGGTACACCTGTTCCCATTCCGAACACAGTAGTTAAGCCCTTCAGCGCCGATGGTAGTGTAGCTTCAGCTATGCGAGAGTAGGTCGTCGCCAGGACATTGGGTTCTTTTTATATATTTATTTTTTCAGCTAGAATCATCTTCGTGTATTTGAAATTAAACATAGAGCGAACAGAAAAATTTATGCTTGCTTCTTTTTTGTTATTAAAAATATATCTCTTATATATAAAAATAGGTCAGCCTATAGGGTTTGATGCAAAGCCATATATAAGGGTTTTTAGAGATACGCATTGGTTTCAAGCGCTGCCTAGCATTAGAGAATACGTTTATGCATATCACCCTCCTCTTGCTCCTCTTATTCAGAGATTTATATCTGCTTTTGGATTTGACCCTATTTATTCTAGTCAGATATTTTCCTTTATTTGCATCATAGGATCATTTTTTGCATTTAGAGCAATTCTCAAGAAGATAGGTCTGCTAGATAAGTTTTGTGGAGTTGCATTTCTATATTTAGCATTCTCATTGCCTGTATTTATCTTTATGACTTACGAGATAGGTAACGATGCACCTGTTTTTCTTTTTGCAAATATTGTTCTGTATTTGAGTGTATTTTTGTTTTGGGATAAAAAAATAAAAAAGGATAGAAATAATATAGATCGTCTAGTAATGATTTTTCTTATGCTTGTGATTTCTGCAAGTATGCTTGTGAAGTACACGGGATTTCTAAATATATTTATTCCATTTTTTGTAATTCTTGTAAGAGGAACAAAGAAAGATCTTATTAGAAATATTGTTCTTGCAGTTCTTATTGCAATACTAAGTATTTCTTTAGTATTTCCCTTTTACTATTACAGATATTACAAATCAGAAAAATCATTTTTCCCTGTAAATGCAGATTGGATAATAGAGAGTAGGGGAATTGCAGAAGAAGTAGAAAAAAGGAGAGAAAAGAAGCTGTTATACATAGCTAAAAATATGATCAGAATACCTAGAGAATCTTTCTACTTGGCAAATGAGCCTGTAAGAGATTCATTTTTCCATTCAATTTGGTTCCAAACATGGAAATTGGACAAAAGAGCTGAAGAGCAAGGAAAAGCTTCTAGTATATTTAGTAATATTTATCTGACTATATTTTTTGCTTTGATGTTACTTGGCACTGTGTCTTTTGGGCTTTTCTTTGGTGGTAGAGATCCAACATGGAACAGCCTAGGCGGACTGCTTGTATGTGTTGGACTACTTTTTGCATTTGGAATGATATTTTATGGGTTTAAATATCCTCTTTGGAGTTGGATAATTTTTAAATCAAAATATATGGCACCTTCTTTACTGTGGATTTCTTATTCTACTGTTACTTTTCTTATGGATATTCCAAGTATATTTACTAAGTTAAAAATGCGGCATATAGAGCACGTGTCATTGATTTGTATTTTTGTATTTATGGTCATAAACCACGTTTTACCGGTTTATTAGAGCTTTTCTTTTTATTCTTATCTTTCGAAGCTTCGCATTTACTAGGATTTACTAGGTAATTATTCTTTTTGCAGTCTATACATTTTAAATTCCATAGTTTAAATATATTACGTCGATTAAATTCATCTTTCGTAAGTGGCTGAAAATAAGTTAATGGCTTGAAAAATAAGAAAGATGAAAACGTCATGAAGAATATAGCTAGAAGTACGCCTGTTTTTCTGTTTTTATTTAGATTCCAATTTCCTATTCTTCCTATTTCATTAAATATTAGTCCAAACAAAATAAAGCTAAATATCAATGCAGGAAAGTAATGATACAAGTACATCACTCGATCTATGTTGCTCATAGCAATCATAAAACATATATATAAAGTCAAAAATATTCCTATAAGAAGAAGGTTTTTTGATTTTTTAACTCTTGCAAAAAATATGCCTGATATTAGGTAAGATGCGGAGAGAATTATTCCAAGAAGTCCTGCCCCCCATGCTATTGGATTTGATAGTAGGTATAGATATCTGTAGCTATTTAGTTCGTCATCTTCTTTTTCTATTGGTATTTTTGACCATCTGTATCTGATTGCACGCGCGCCAAATGGCCACATGAAGTAAGGGCTACCATTTTCATCTGGTTTGCAAAAATCTAATTTTGGAACCTTGTCATTAAATGCAAAATGAAATGAGAGAGAATCCTTCAACATTGCAGGAAAATATCTAAGTGAACCATTTTGCTCTGTTTTTACTACGGTTTGATAATCTGTAGATGAGAAATACCATCCGTCTTTTTTTAGTTCAGGATTTAAGTTGTCTCCCAAGGCAAAATGAATTTGCCAAATGGATACAAATGCGACAAAAAATCCGATTGAAGATAGAGAGATTATCGTGAGTATCTTTTTATATTCTTTCCAAAATCTTATTATAAGTGCAGGTATAAGAAGTATTACTATAAGTCCTGTGAGTTTAGTCATAAAACTAAGCCCAATGCTTATTCCCAGCAGGAAGCTTAAAAATGCAAATCCTCCCTTGGTATTTTTTTCTTTAAAAAGAAGTAAAAATATAAATATGCTGAGCACTATAAAAAATATTAGAGGACCTTCTAGCATTGCTCCTCTCATATGTACTATTAGTGCATTATCAAAAACATAAAGTCCAGATAGCAAAAATGAGGCTATAGGTGATCTGGTTATTATAAGAAATATGAGGAAAAGCATGGGTGCAACGAGCCATCCTAGTATTGCTGGAATTATCCTGTATCCCGCAAAAGAGAAGCCTTTTGGAGGATGTCCTTTTGGATGATCTGTATCTATAAATTGGTTATCAATTTCATTGAAATCAAAGATTTGTTCCCCCAAAGCAATAAGCATCTTTCCTAGCGGAGGATGCTGTTCCATGAAGAAGATATTATTTATATATTTTTGTGCACTTGCGACGTGATAAGTTTCATCCCAGAAAAATCCATTTGGATTCTGATAATTATGTAAATATGTGAAAGAAGATATAAAAATTACTAGCGCAAGACACACAGTAGTAATCGTAGAACATTTGATAGCTTCTTCTTTTTCTTCCATTACGGTAATCGAGTCTATCAGAAATTAAGCATCAAATCTCAAATTCCAAATCATAGTAGCAAGCGCGCAGGCGGTATTTTGCGTAAGAAATCAATTCGAGACCTCTGATAAGTAATAAACGGTGATGGGTTACGTTGATTTCGTCGCATATACCGCCTTAAGCGCGCGAGCGGAGATTGAAAATTTAATTCCGGCAGTTTTCCCCAGCCAAATGCGATATACTAGGTGTTGATGAAACTAATCTCTCACGGTGCGGCACTCGAGGTAACAGGTTCATGTCATGAGTTACAGGTGAATGGAAAAAGGATTTTGCTTGATTGTGGACTTTTCCAAGGCAAGAGATCAGAAGCAGCAAAAAAGAATGTTAGTTTCGACTTCGATCCTTCTGCCGACATAGATGCCGTGGTTCTCACTCATGCGCATATGGATCATGCGGGACGTATGCCTCTTTTATACAAGAGGGGATACAGAGGTCCTATTTATTGTACTTATGCTACAAAAGATCTTGCTGATGTAATGCTTCAGGACTCCGGTTATATTCATGAGAAAGATGAAGAATATTTTTGTAAGCATTTAGCTGCTAGCATGATGAAATGTGAAGGCCCACTTTACACTCAGCAGGATGCAATAGACTGCGCAGAAATATTTGTAGGTAGAAACTATGGTAGCTGGTTTGATGTATGTGACGGTGTTCGAGCAAAATTTTTCGAGGCAGGACATGTTTTGGGTGCTGCTATGGTTATTCTAGAAATAGAAGATAATGAGGATAATTCCAAGAAAACACTTTGTTTCACTGGAGATTTAGGTAGAGACACGTTGCCAATAATTCGTGATCCAGAAAGTATTCCTCCAGTTGATTCCCTTATATGTGAGAGTACATATGGAAATAGAAAGCATGAAGGTATAGAGAATGCAAAACATGAACTATGTGATGCAATTAATCGTACTGCAGAACGTGGTGGCAAGATTCTAATACCAGCATTCTCTCTAGAGAGAACTCAGGAGATAATTTATGATCTACATGTTCTGTGGGATGCTGGAGAAATACCTCAAATTCCAATTTTTGTAGATTCTCCTCTTGCTTCACGTGTAACAAAAATATTTATGAAGCATCCTGAGTGTTACGACCAGGATATGTATGAACAATTTTTATCTAAATCACGTAATCCATTTCAGTTTTCTGGTGTTCGTTACACTGAATCTGTGGAAGAGAGTAAAGAATTAAACCAAAATCCTGGTCCTATGATAATTATGGCTGGATCTGGAATGTGTGAAGGAGGTCGTATTCGTCATCATTTGAGATACAACATAGAGGATCCTAGATGCACAGTTGTAGCTGTAGGTTATATGGCAGAAAATACGCTTGGTCGTAGAATTATAGATCCAGAAGTAAAAGCAGTAAGAATTTTTGATAAGACATATCATAAAAAAGCAGAAGTGGTTTCTATAAACGCATATTCAGCTCATGCCGATATGACAGACTTAGATGAATTTATTACTTCTGTTTCAGGGTTAAAGAATCTATTTTTGGTGCATGGAGAAGAAGAAAATATTCAATCTCTTTCCAAAAGAATGAGTGAAAATAATGCAAATCTGAAAATTACAATGCCAGAAAGAGGTATTGCATATAATGTGTAACAGAGTTTATGATTACTCAGCATTTAAGGAATTATTCTGATAATGCATACAGGTTGGTTGTAAGTAAACAAGCTTACTAATCACTGCCCACTAACCACTGCCCACTTGCCCATGCCTAGAAAGAAATCAACAAAGTCCATCAAAGCTGTTAAGTCTGTCCAAGAGCATCCACATTTTGAAATTCATGGTGAGGCAGTTCTGTTAACACTTCTTGGTATTGCAATTGCGTCTGCAATATTTACTGTTCCAATGTCTCCTTTCTATGCAATGGGATATGTGGAGAATTTATCATTCGATAGTCTAAAAGCTAGTTTGGTAACAGAGATTGATGCAGAAGAAAATGTTTTAACTAAGGAGGAATGTGTGTCTATGTGTCAGTGTGATTGTGCATGTGATGCAGAATTAGATGTAGATGCTGAAATAATTTCAGATGCAGAATTTAGAGCTAGGATTATGAGATCAAGATATCTAAGAAAGGGGGTGCC
>JABICL010000005.1 GCA_018652265.1 Candidatus Peribacteria bacterium | reverse complement strand
TGGAGGAGTAGATGTTTTGGTAGACAACGAAGATGGAACATATGGAATGCAATCTTTTGGCGATTCTTCTAACACTTCTGGACTTGCCATAGGAAATGTAAATGGAGATGGAACTCCTGTGGTAATAGGTGCTGAATATTCCAATAACAGGATTAGAAAATATGATGGAGTTGTTCAGACACTACAAGAAAATGAAGCAGAGGAAGCACCTGCTCTGGAAGCTGTAGATAACGAAGTATTAACAGATGAAACCGCATTGGAAGAAGTGCCAATTACATTCGAAATTACTTCTCCAGATGATTCACCTCTCCATGAACTAGTAGAAGATACTTCTGGAATTGATTTTACTCAATCTCATACTATCGAAACTATAGTGACGCATACTGGAGCTTCTGGAGGAGGGTTCCAATCACTTGGTGGTGTATATAACACTAATTCAAACACACATTTTGTACAGATGTGTATTGGTGATGATTACATTCCATATTTCTGTATAGATACAGTAGCAGGAAGAAGAGACATGTATGCAAATGAGCCAATTCCTGCAAATGATTCTGTAACTGTAAATGTGATAGTAGATGTAGAAAGTAATGAAGTAAGAATTACATATGATGGAAGAGATGTTGGGAGTATGCAGTTAAATGGTGCAATACCTAGTGCACCAAATGGATCTATGCTTGGTGCAGGCAGAAATATGTGGGCAGGATCTGCAGTAACTATAGATGTAAATAGCATGTCTTTTAGTGAGGGTGTTCATGGTTACGAAGAACCTGTAGAAGAAGTTGTTACAGATACTGTAGAAACAGTAGAAACAAATGAAGCCTCAGAAGCAATCCCGCAGTTTGCAATAGACACTATGCAAGAAGGAACGATAATAGAAACAGGAAGTGGATATGGAAGAGACATCGAGATTGATCCTCATGGTAATTTCTTCGTAGTTTCAAATAACAATAATGGAGTTAATATGTTTGGGGTGGATGGAGAACTGATTCGTGAATTTACTTTTGATGGCAGAGTTGCTCATGGAGTAGATATTAATTCAGAAGGATTGATGGCTGTTTCATGTGAAGGTGGATATGTTTATGTTGTGGATACTAGTGATGGATCACTTGTGAAAGCAATTCAGACTAGTGGCAGAGGTGATTTAGAGTTCTTTGATAATTACACTATTGTTGTTTCTCCATTCCAGGGAGGAGGATTACATGTGATTGATATAAGTAGTGGAGAAGACAGAATAATTCTTTCTAACTCTGGAGCATATACACATTCAAGTAGAGGAGAAGGGTCACCTGATGGTAGTGAATTGGTCTCTACCTGGGATGCTGCACATAGACATACTGCAGTAGTTGCTGCTTCTGATGGAAGTAGTAGTACGCTTCTGTATGGAAGAAATACAGTGTGCGCCACAAACTACAGTCCAGATGGAAGCGTAATTGCTGTAAGTGAAATAGGAGGTATCTCATTCTTTGATGCAAATACACATGAATTGATACGTCATTCTTCATTGCCAGGAAGGTTTAGTAGTGTTGCATTTCCAACAAATCAGTACATGGTTTTGACTGATTATGAAAGTAGCCAGGTATATCAGATTGATGTATCTGCTGTAAGAGATGGTGGTGATATAACTACTACAAAAGAATGGAGTCTAGATGGAAGAGCTTGGGGAGGAGGGATTGCTGTAAGTGAAGGTGGTACTGTTATTGCTACTGGAAGAAGAGGTGATGCTAGTACTTTTGTACAGGTTTTGCAGATGGATGGAGTAGAAACACCTATGGTAGAAGTAGAGCCAGAGGTAGAAGAGGTGGTGGATGAGGCAGCAAATACTAGTGAGGGAGTTGAAGATTCTGTAACTGAAGATTCGGATGGAACATTTGAGATGTTTGTGAATCCTGGAGAGTACGGAGGTACTCTGACTGTTCCTTCTACCGATGGAGACATAGTTGTAAATGGTAGTGGTGGCGTGGTTGTGACAGATATAAATGGGAAAATACATTTCTCTCCAAGACATAAAGGAGTTTTGTATGTGAATTTACCTGATGGGGTAATGGCAAATCAGATGCACGTAGTTCCTAATGCAATATGGGCAACTCATGTGACTGTGAATGGAAGAGTCGCAGATGGCGAGAATGTAATGCTTTTCGATGAATTTATAATGGATGAGAAGGATATACAGTGGGATATACCTGAGGATGTTGTAGGCATTGGTGCATATTTTGAAAGCGGCAATCAAGGAGGAAGCATTGGTAGTTTTGTAGTAGATGCTGCACCTCTTGTAGAAGAAGGAGATATCCCTTCTTCTTGGAAAAATGTAAAAGTATCTAAAACTGGATTTAGCTCAGAAGAGAGAAGGCATGAGCTTACAGAAAGGCTACAAGAACTCCAGCGTCACTACATAGTGGACATGAATCATCCTTTGCAAGTAAAAACTGATGATGCAGCAATACAAGAGCTTATGTACAGGAGTCGTCCTGAATGGAGAAATGAAAATACTGATGAAATTATTGCAAACAAAATGCCATCTCATTTATCAGAAGGCAGCAGTGATTATTCAAAAGAATTTGCATATCAAAGAAAATTGCTGATACAACAATGGGGTTATGTCTTTTCTGAATCACGTTCTTCACTATATAACACTAATCACAATAACGGTGTTGCAATTGAATATGCAACGCAACTTGTTTTAGATCAATCTATATCTAATCCAAAAAGTAAATTTGATAATGATATGGAGAGCGCTAGATTTAGAAGAAATCTGGGCATGGTAACAGATGCCCCAGTATCAGGAGGAAATCCTAATTATCATTATGTAGATGTGGTTAATATGAATTTAAATGAAATTACTGCAATCATGGATCACTTCCAAGGACTCATAGATATAGCAAGAAGACTGCCAATATTAGATGGAGGAAATAGTCTACCTCCTGCAGGAGATGCTCTTACTGAGTTTATGGATAGTCTTCCTGAGGATCTTCGTGAGCTCTTTATGAGTCTAAACAATGAACAGAGAGAGGCTTTGGTTGCTGTTATGAATAATGAGGGATTTTTGGATAATGTTGCCTTAACAACAAATGGAATTATGATTGCATATGAAGGTGGACAGCTTACCTCTCTGGAAGGAGTTGATACTTCTGATGTTTATAACGCTGTTGGAGTAGAAATTTCTAATGATGGTGTTGTTACTTGGGGAAATGTAGAAGCAGATAGGATTAATGTGTATTTGGTAGAGGTTGATGTGAATGGAGAGTGGATAGGAGGAACTCCTCTTCAAAGCAATTTACCTGAAGCAGGTAGTTATGTGTTTAGTAATAATGATGTTGATGGAAGGAATGGAAGATTTAGAATAGTTATTACAAGTAATGGAGTTACTGATTTGAGCAAGGCTATTGGCATAAGTGATACATTTTCTATTGGAGATGGGGTGGCAAATGAGGGTAGTAATTCTGGAGTTTCGGATGATGGGTTGTATGTGACGGATGGAGGAGATGATAGTGGGATGGATGATGGAGGAGATGCCGTAGAAACTAGCAGAGGTATGACTGTAGAAGTGCGGGCATTCTTTGATAGCTTGCCACAAGTATCACAAGATGCATTTCTTGCTGTATATGATGGAGGCACTTGGTTAGATAGAGATGCTACAGATGAAGAACTTAAGGTTGGTAGAGTGTTAGTAGAAAATGCAGGAAGTGATATAGCTCTTGCTATTGGCATGGCATATGCAGACTCCCCTACTGAAGTCGCAGCTTTTGCAGAGGTTGCTGTTAATACTTATACGATGAATACAGATGTTGTGAATGAGGATAATGAAAGTCCTGTAGAACATGGAGCTGGAGATGGAAATTTGAGTTGGGAGGGGGTGTTTGGGTGGATAGAAAATACAGAAGAACACAATTTAGAAGCACAAGAAAATGTAACCAAAGGCATTTTGACAACATTCGGAAGATACCTTTGGGACCTGAGAGTTCTGGATTTTGGAGATGTAAATGCAGGCGAAATAGAGGGTGGCAAATTGCTTCATGCAAACATATTTAGCCAAACATCACAACCAATAAATATAGACTTTGCATTACTAGATGTTGATGTTGCAGACCGTGAACTTGTATTTAAAAATGCAAAGATACTATCATTCCAAGCAATTGCAGGTATTAATCCATCGGGTCCTGAAGTAGGACCTAATGTAGCATTGAACGCAAGCGCATGGTCACAAACTTGGCAATGGTTTATAAAAAAAGGAGATAATCTAGCAATCGAAGTAGATGCAGGCATCTCATTAGGAGCAGGATTTTCAGGAAAGATTACAGGAGAAAGAATTGATGAAAACCATATTCGAATACGACTTAGTGGATTCATTAAATTATTAGGAACCATCAATGTCAATATTGCATATGATGTCAAGATACCGTAATTTACACGCGTTACAAATTATAAGTAGAACATGCTAGAAGAAAATATAAAATATAACAGGCTGCGAATACACTCCCTTCGCATATGTGCTTTTTTAATAGATTTAGCTGTTGTTTGGTTAATAACATTTGCTTTTGTTTTGTTGCCCACCATTTTCCTGCCAATAGCATACTTGGACAATGTTGATTTTGAGACAATCATATTTATATGTTTATTGATAACCATTTTTCCAATCCTATACTTTTGTATATTGGAATGGAAATTTAATGCAACTTTTGGAAAACATATTCTTGGATTCCAAGTGAAAAGTATAAAAGGTAAAAAAATTAAATTAACACAAGCAGTAGTACGAAGTGTTACATTCTTCCTTTTTTCATTCATATATCTCATAACACAAATTTCTTTCCTATTGAAAAAAGATGGAAGAGGAATTCACGAAGTATTGAGCAAAACTGAAACTGTCATTAAATAGTTATTATATTTCCTTAACAACTAATTTGAAAAGGAATTATTAGATATGCTCTTACCAAGCAAAAAGAAAGATGATGCAATAAAAGCATTCTTAAGTATGCTAACTCCAAGTGAAAAGTTGATGATAGCTAGAAGAATACAAGTTGCTAAACACCTAATAGCAGGAAAGTCTTATTTGCAGATAAGGAAAAGGTTAAAAGTTGGATTTGATTTGATAACAACAGTAGATAGATGGTTAGACTCAGAACTCGAAGCTTACAGAAGTGTCATTCCCCCACTCCTAGAAGGAGATAAGGAGAAATCTAAAAAAAGAACAGAAGGGAAGAAGCCTCTTGGACGTTGTGATACTTTTACTGGCCTACGCAGAAGATATCCTGATAAGTTTGCACTTATAAATATGTTGTTAGATGATTAACAATCATAAAAACCCCCTGTCACAATAAAATATAACAGGGGGATAGGATGCTCAGTAATTACCTATAACCTCTCTACCATTCCTAGTAGATAAGGCTTGGTATACACCTATTCTTGGCGGATATGTCCACACCTGCCACCAAGATGTTATACCTTGTGGACCCCATCCTTGTATCGGCCAAGAGTCAATCGTTTCGCTAACAAAACGAACTGATCCATCGACGAAGGCAAAATTACATCCACCAGAGTGACCACTTGATGCAGACAGCGCACCTACAGCTGCGGATGGCGGGGCATTTGCCCCTTCGTTTTTTGGAAAGTTTATGGGAAATATGGTGACTAATCCCGTCGTCTCCCAGTTTCCCACATTCCACCATTTCCATCCTGCATACATGTTGGCCCTTTCTCCGATAAGAAAGGTAGAACTAGTTCCATCCACAATGTCTGCCAGTCGGACAACGCTATTCATACAAACAGTGCCATCTGACTTATAAAGTTCTCGCTGAAAACCTTGGGCACCCAATACATAAGCAAATGGATGGGTTCCCTGGTTCCACCCATAGCTAGTTAGATGCTGCTTCTTATCTGGAATCTGATTCCCTCCTGGGAGAAAATAATTACCAGATATCCCTATCGGATCAACGTCATCACTTGGACATTCCAATGTCGCGATTCTGGAATCCGCAACGACTACGTTTCTACCATTTGAGAACCATGAAGGAAGATTAAAGTCTACTTTATTGTAAGTAGACTGTTCTCCCAATTCAGAAAGAATGTGAACAAAGGCACTGTGGCCCTCTCTTGGAGATCCCATCAGATACGCATTCGTTCTCCAATATCCATTTGGAGGCAGTACTCTGTGTGTACCCTCGTAATTGAGCGCTGCAAGAGCAATCTGTTTTAGATTATTGCGACAACCCATCTTTCTTGCAGACTCACGAGCTGCTTGCACCGCTGGTAACAGCAATGCAATCAATATACCAATGATTGCAATGCTCACCAGCACCTCGATCAGAGTAAATGCATTTTTCTTCATAACTTATCCTTTATTTAGTTGGTGTGAATGAGCATCCCAATATGCAGAAAAACGATTCTCTGCATATGAATGGTATAACACAGGCACATATATCAGGCCCATCAATTTCCTTCTAATAAGCTGCAGAAATACCTCTTAAAACCCTATTTGCACACACAGAGCATGTAATTTGACATTGACATTCACATAGTGTGTAAACTATCCTTGTCAAGGAATGGAAGCTATTAAATCTCCCTCTACTGCTAAAAATGTTGACGCAAATAATACTACAAAAAATATTTGCAATCGTAGAACTGCCATAGCAAATATTTTTGGCACTTTAGCAGCTGCATCAACTATAGGAGTCGGCGCATATAGCAAATATGCTTCACAAGAATCAGGTGCAGTAGCAGATAACACAGAAATTGATCACACTGAATCAGAAGCAATAGACATAGGAGATGAATTTGAATGCAATCAAATAATTACCACAGAAAAAGATGCTAATGGGAAATTAGTTAAAACATCACACGACGGATTGCGCATTTTACGTAAAACAGAAAATAGCAGCCAAGGTGGAAACAGACTTGACGTTGTATTTTCAGATGAAAAACATGGCATTACATGTAGAATTTGTACTGTAGATAATAATGGCAGAGCATATGTTTTGTCTGCAGGTGGAGATTTTTGTTATCCAGATGCAAATGATCTTACAGAAAGATTGCAAAAAATATCAGATGAACAAGAATGGGGGGAAATTATAGAAAAAATTGTAGGTAGATATGGATCATTAGAGTCATTCCTATCATCAGATAAACACAATCTCGCAAACCCTGAACAACAAAGAGTCATTAATGTAGCTATGCTTTCTATGCTTCATGATGTCTTAAAAAGATATAACTCACCTGAAGATAGTACGAATGATGATTTACAAAATAGCTCTTGGAGATATATAGAAACCGCGAAGTTACAATAAATAGTAATTCATCTGATTCTTGCTTAAAAAACAAGCGGAGGAGGAGCGGCTGGACCTGTAGAACACTCAAGTGCCCCAACTGGATTTAACGTTGCCGTTGCAGGCCAACCAGAACAATCATTGAAACTATCAAGTGTCATAATATTGGTATCATTACAATTCCAAGATGCAGAATCTAGAACGTAGACTGCGGCAATCATAGACGTTTCAACAGCATCCAGTTCCCATCTATTATTTCCGTCATGCCATTTCAAGCGCCAACTATATGGACCACCACAAGCAACTGGAAGCGGGTTATACCAACAATATTCACACGATGAACAATAAAGTCCTACATATCGATCCAATTCATACGATGTAACGCTGAAATCAGCACAATTACCTTCGCCACCAGTACAAGAACCTGTTAGTCCAGATTCAACTGTGAGCTCCCACTTAACAGCTGATGTTCCACAAGGATCACAAGATGCACAAGTATCTTCATTGGCACACACAGAAGAACAACCATCTCCATCACTAGTATTCCCATCATCGCATCCCTCTGCCCCCTCCAACAACCAGTTTCCACAAACGGCAGCACACGTAGGATCAGCACTACAGTCAGAATCATTACAATCAGTTAACCCATCACAATCATTATCATTCGTGTCAGTACAGTTGCTCTCAGTAGAACCTCCAGGACAATCACAAGAATCTCCAGAACATTCTCTTCCATTAGCTCCACAAGAAGTTCCGTCTGGACATTCAGAGTCTTCACAATCAGGATCGCCATCTAAGTCTTCATCACCAACTACACTACAAAGTTCCGTTCCTCCAACGCCATCATCTCGTATTATCCCATCTCCACACTCTGATAATCTGCAACCATTTGTACACGAATCATTATTATTTATATTCCCATCATCACACTCTTCCCCTGCTGCAATGTCTGCCCATCCATCTCCACACTGTGAGCAAACGTCACATTTTCCTATAGTTACATTCACACATTCATTAGCAGTACATACAGGAATCTTGTAATCACAAGTTGCAAGATCACAGAAAATGACTACTTCATCTATCAGGAAGTAAGGGTCTTCTACTGGGCAATCATCTACGCATTCACATTCTGCATTAGCACAAGATGCTGGAACAACGCATGAAGCTGTCCCTGCTGCATTATCTGTTATGCAACAAACTTGTCCTGTAGGGCATCCTCCAGGAACACAATCTGCAAGACATGCATCTCTACATATTCCTCCGCAACATGTTTGATCTGTGCAATCTGCATCTGTGAGACATTTGTATGGGAGAACAGATGCCGTTGCTCTGAAGTTTTTGTTGTAACTTCCTTCCATTACTTCTGTGCCTAATGCTTTGTTTTGTATTTGGAAGGCAACACTTACTGTTCCACCATTTACTTTGTTTGTGTTATTGAAAAATACTATTTGAGTTACTCCTACATCTTCTGTTGTTATAAATGTAACCTCTGATCCATTCTCTATCATTCTTACTCTGTCGTGATGTAAGTCTATGAATACTTCTCTGTTTGGATCATGTTGTAATCCTGCGAGAATTATTACTTTTGATGATTGTCCTTCTGGAGGATATGCAATGTAGTCTGAGCTTTCTATTTCTTGTATTAAACGTTGTATAAGAAGGCTTCCGTTTTGTTCTACTTCTGCTCTAGTTTCGCTTCTTCCTGAGATGTCACTTGAAACTATAGATACTCCTACAAGTGTTCCCGCCATCAAAGCTACTATTCCAGTGAAAAGTAGTAGTTCTACTAGTGAG
>JABICL010000039.1 GCA_018652265.1 Candidatus Peribacteria bacterium | reverse complement strand
ATGCAATACTACAATTATGAAAGGAAGCAGTGGAATCGAAACAAGATGACTCCTGTTGTATACAGAGATTATCTTTTGACTCAAATCGAGGGTTAGCGAGGGTTCTACTGTGTCTACCAAATGGGGTACACATCACCATTCGACTCGTCCGCTTCGGCGGACTCGCTCATGGTTCTCACCGCTTCGCGGTTCGAGCCACGTTTGCGAGACGAATGACTCTGAGTGAACGGGGCACAGCGTATATTGGCTAAATTTATCTTCTTGCAAAACCATACACCTCTCTACTTCCAATCAAAGCCAGAGATGCGAGTGAAAACGCAGCCAAGAGAATTGCATCGAGTGCAAATCCAATTCCAGTTGCTGGCATTATAGTCATTACTCCGAATTCAGAAGATGCAGAGCGGCCTCTTATAGGCATGCCAGAAAGATCATCTCCACTTACTGTTACTGTAGAAGATACGTTTGTTCCGTTTGATACAGAATCTTTTACTTTAGCTCCAAGAGACTGTGACCACTTAGCACCAGGTGCGAGAGAGGGGATAGTCCAAGTCATTCTGTTGGTCTGTTTTTGTGCGCCTCTTCCTCCGGTTGCTTCTATTTTAGATGAGTCGTATCTGTAATCTACCGTTAGATCATTTAGAGTTCCTTTACCTCTGTTTGCTACAACTAGAGACACTCTAGATGTGGCTCCTGCTGCTACTTCGCGACTAGATGATGAAAGTGATACTCGTAGTTTAGGTGGACTAGAAGTTTCTTCTTGTTCTTCTTCCTTTTCTTTAGGTTCATCATCTTTGCTATCTGCACTTGAAGTTGCTCCTTCACATGTAAGTTCTATACTGAAGCCAATTCTTCCTCCGTCTTCTAGAGAGCGAGCCATAGGGCGAGGAGTTGGACATGGTGAGGCTGGTTTATAGTGAACTGCATATGTTCCTTCTGCCATTTCGTTGTAACTTGCTGGGGTTACTCCACTATATGTTTCTAGTGGCCCCTTTAGATCAAATGCAATTCCAGCTGGAATACTAGTTACACCTACTGTTCCAACTCTAGAAAATTCATACATAAGTACAAATTTTAGTGTTCCACCTGAACCAAGCATACCGTTTGCTGTTCTAGAATCGAATGTTTCTTTTAGTGTTCCATCTTCGTAAACTTCTATAGTTGGTACTGATCCTGCTGGTGGAGAAACTGTAATTGAAAAATTACCTGCAGGTCTTTCTGATGAGTAATTTTCTTCGTCTCCCTCTATAACTCCTGTTGAATGTCCTATTCCCCATTCTCCAAAATGCTGAGTGCCTTTTTGTTCTACTATTAGAGTTCCTTCATCTGCTGCTATAGCTTGATTTGCGAATCCAGAGGCGAGTATTGCGGATATTAGTGCTGTGAGAATGGTCTTCATATGTTTTATGGGGTTTATTACAAAAGGAATACATGTAATCACATTATTGGCAGTTCGTCAACTGTCCTATGTGGTTCTTTTTTGGGGGAGAATCTACAATTTGGGCATAAATTCTACATTTTCTAACCCCTCAAAAATATGAAGCTCAGAAGCATCGAATCAATGCCAGATTTAGTAGGTAAAAAGGTTCTTGTTCGAGTAGATCATAATGTCACTTTAAATGATGATGGAACTTTGAAAGATGATAAGAAACTCAGAGTTTCTATTCCTACACTTGAGTATTTGGTGGATAGGGGAGCGAAGCTTACTCTAATGACACACGTGGGTAGGCCAAAAGGGAAGGTGGTAGATGAGCTAAAAGTCGCACCTATTTTTGAAAGACTAAAAGAATTAAGTTCAAAAATGTCAGATGTTGCGTATCTAGAAAATGTAAGATTTTCTTCTGGCGAACAAGATAATGAAGAATCATTTATAAATGAACTTGCCTCCCATGGAGAATTTTTTGTAAATGAGGCATTTCCATCTATGCATACTTATGAAGAGGCAAGTACTTGTGGAGTTGCGAGATTACTTCCTTCTTATGCTGGATTTCATTTTCAAAAAGAAGTGGATGCATTGAGCAATGTTACATCTGATCCCAAAAGACCTCTTACTCTTATACTTAGTGGAGCTAAGATGAAAACAAAAATTCCTGTTATAAAAAGATTTTTAGATTTTGCAGATAACATTTTACTTGGAGGATGTATTGCAAATACTTTTATAGCAGCTCGTGGATTTGATGTTGGTGGATCAAAATATGAAGAAGATTATCTAGAGTTTGCTCGCGAATTAATGCTTGAAAGTGAGAAAGAAGAAAAGGCAACAATTCATGTGCCTCGTGATATCGTAGTAGCCACAGAGCCTGCAGAAGATGCAGAAAAACTGGATCTTCCAGTGGAAGATATTGGTGGAGATATGAAGATTTTTGATATAGGAAAGATAACTATAGAGCGTTACAAGAAAGAAATAGAATCATCTGGAACTATTATTTGGAATGGGCCTTTGGGACTCTATGAATTCAATCGTTTTTCACATGCAAGTAAAAGGATTTCGGAATTTGTACTTGCTGCAACACAGAATGGAGCTCATTCAGTAATTGGAGGAGGCGATACTCTAGACTTTCATACTAAGTATGAAAAACCTTTAGATGAATATAGTTTTGTAAGCACTGGTGGGGGAGCGATGATAGAATTTCTTTCAAGTGAAGATCCGTTACCTGGACTTGTTACATTAATTGAAAAATAGTTTTTTACAAAAAAATTAATTTGAATCTAAATCAAGTAATTTCCACTGTGTTAAAGAATATTAAAAGCCTATCTCCTAGGAGGCTATCTGTAACAATACTTCTTTTTATAAGTATTGGATTATTTTTTACAGTTTTGTTTGTTGCTATTCCTTCCGCAAAGGTTCGTGTGTGGCCCAGAATGAGTGTTGTAAGCCATACAGCCAATGTTGTACTAATTAAGTCCGGAGCAATTTTGGATTTTATACCAAAACATACACTTAAGCTTGTTCCAGTAAAATCTAACATAAATAAGTCTCTTAGTTTTGATGAGGTAAGCAAGAAGTTTCTTGGTGAACATGCAGAAACTGAAATGACGATAATTAATGAGGCCGAAGAGCCATATCAATTTATAGGTGGTACTCGACTTGTAAATCAGGCTGGAATGATTTTTAAAACCAAGTCTTCAGTTATTGTGCCTGCAGCAACTGCACTAGAGGCTGGCACTATAAAGGTGGAGGCAATTGCTCAAACAGAGGATCTATATGGTGAAATAATAGGGGAGAGGGGCAATGTTCCTGGAGGTTTGAAATGGGAAATTCCGGGACTATCGCTCGAAGAAAGAAAAATTGTTTATGCAAGAAATTCTGAGTCGGCAAGTGGTGGAACATCTAAATATGGAACAGAGCTTAGAGAAAATGACATAGAAGTTGCGACCAAAAGGATAGAACAAGAGCTTATAAAAACTGCAAAGATAAGAACTGAAGAAGAAATAAAAAATTTGGAAGCAAGAACAGGAGATGAATACACATTGCTTCAATACGATGTTCTTACTGCGGAAACTTTTTCTGGCATAACTTTGCCAATTGATTTAATAGGAAAGTCAGTGAAATCAATTCCAATAGAAGGAACTCTTATATATGAGATGCTTGTGTACAACAAAGACGAGTTATTTGATCTACTTCTTCCAGGTCTTCGTGATCATATAGAGGATGGACAGGAGCTTATAGAAGATAGTACAAGCAAAGAAGGAATATCAGTTCATGTTATAGAATATGATGATAATCTGAGTTGGGTGAAAATTACTGCAGAGCTTACTGGCAAAGAAAGACATGTTCTTTCTGCAAAAACTTTGGAAGGTAGAGAGTTTGGAGAGCGTGTGCGTGAAGCAATTCGTGGTAAGTCTGTAAGAAATGCAAAACGAATAATACAAAATTATCCAGAGGTAGATAGAACAGAAGTAAAAGTTTGGCCACCATGGCGAAAGGTATTGCCTTCGCTTAGTAGTAATATAGTCCTTAGTTCTGAGTAGATTGTCATATGTTTTCGTGTTTTGTTGGTCGGAGAAAATTTTAAATGTTCAATTTTAAATTTTAAAATAATGACTAAATGTTTAATATTCAAATTTCTCAAGCACAAGATATTCGGAGTTTTAAACATTGATAATTGATTCATTGAAAATTGTTTTAAAATTTATAATTTAAAATTTAAAATTACCGTGTAACATGTAATCAATGAGACGAATTCTAAGACTTATATCTGCCTGGTTAATAACTGTTTTTGCGCTTACTCTAGCCATTTTCTTATTGAGTGCACTGTATACTGTGTATAGATTTGATAGTAATGTAGAGTTTCCTGTGGAATGTGCTGTGGTATTTGGATCAGCTGTTCATAATGGCCAATATCCAGGCCCTGGGATAAAAAGAAGAGTAGAAACAGCCGTGCACCTAGCAAAGGAGGGGAGAGTAGAGAAGTTAATTTTTACTGGTGGTCTTGGAAAGGGGAATGATCTATCGGAAGCTCGAGTAATGAGAAACGAAGCGTTACGACTTGGAGCTGACCCTGAAATTATAAAAACAGAAGAAGGTGCGACCTCTACATGGCAGAGTGTAAAATTTGTTCAACCATTTGTGAAAAATTGTAAAAGTGTTGTGGCCGTGAGTGATAGATACCACCTCGCAAGGATTTCACTACTCGCAAAAAAACAAAACTTGGACTGGTATGTCCATCCGGCGGATAAAGTGACTAGTTTGATCTTCGAATTACAGATGGTGGCAAGAGAGGCGGTGGGGAATCTGTTTTATATGTTTTTGGTTAGCGAGTAATGGTTAGACGATAAAATGATGATTTATGTCATGCTGAGCCACGAAGCACCCCGCTCGCGTGCTTAAGGTGGTATATGCGACGAAATCAGCATGGGATTGATCATATCTTGGTACCCAAGAATGATTTCTTACGCAAAATACCACCTGCACGCTCGCTATCAGAAAAGCCAAAATGCCATAATTTGCCTATTAAACCATATCTCTTGGGTACAAATTGTGGACAAGTGATATTGCTTCGTATAAAATGCATTATACGAAGTTTCTTTTTTTCAACATCACTACTCCCCTCACTTATAAATCATTAAAAAATGGCAAGTGCTAAACAAAAAACTTTAATTGCTAACCACTAGCCACTAATCACTAACCACTCAATCGAATGCCGAATTCAAAAACCCTCTCTCAACTTGAGCAAGCCATAGACAGATATATCCTCTATATGGAGTCAGAACTGGGCAAATCCCCCCTTACGGTGAAGAATTACACACATCAGCTCAATGATTTTGCCTTATTTTCCCCTATTTCTAGCTCAAAAAAGATAGATAAGCAGGTTATAAGGCAATATAAGCAGTATTTGCATCGTTTTAAGGATAAAAACGGCCAGGAACTCACTACTAGAACCAAAAACCATCGTTTAACCGTTTTAAGAGCTTTTCTTCGATATTTGGTACAAGAGGAAGAGCTAGACGTTTATCCGCCAGATAGAGTCCAACGATTCAAGGATGATCCACGTCAGGTAAAGGTTTTATATGCAGAAGATCTAGAAAGACTTTTGAGTGCACCGGATACTGAAACCCTTCGTGGTAAAAGAGATAGAGCGATACTTGATACATTTTTTTCTACTGGCATGCGTCTTTCGGAACTTGTGTCACTTAATAGAAAAGATTTAAATTTTAACACTCGTGAAATTTCTGTTCGTGGTAAGCGTAGAAAAATAAGAGTTGTGTTCTTGTCCGATTTAGCAGTCGAGTCTCTCAAGTGCTATTTGAGTGAAAGAGAAGATAGTTTTGGTCCCCTATTTGTTCGGGGAGTAAAAGATTCACTCAATGCAGATCTAAATGGAGAAAAAATGCGACTCTCCCCTCGTGCAATCCAAAATATTGTAAAAAAATATGCGCTTATAGCGGGCATTGTTTCTGATCCTTCTCCGCATACCCTTCGCCACTCTTTTGCTACTGATTTACTGCGAAATGGCGCGGATTTACGTTCAGTGCAAGAGATGCTTGGCCATCAGGATCTCTCTACTACTCAGATATATACACATGTGACTAGTCCTCAGCTAAAGAAGATTCATAAAGAGTTTCATGGTAAGAATGAAGAAGACTGACTCTGTTTGCCCTCTAAGAGGTGCATTAGTTTATATTGCAAATCTTCTTGCATCTATTGGGAATTATCTCCTAGAATTCCATTCAGACTCTGGTTCTTTTACAGTAGTGTTTTATTAATCTATTGCGTTTTAGTAGCCTTTATACAGGCTCAACTTCTAAGTAGAAATCATTCTGTTTAGATGTTGAGCCCATCGGAGGCTCTCGGTTTTGGGGCTTAGCCCCGGTTCTTCTAATAAAGGAGAAACTAGTGAGCATCGGCACACTTAGCTTTCGTTTGGAGAATTATAGAGCTGTTCTCCTAGTTAGGAGACGCCGTCAAATTGCACTACGCAGAGACGGTGATGCTGCGCAATAGTAATTTTTCACGGGTTTCAACCCGTACTGTTGCCAGCGTCGAGGACTCGCGAACGGTTTAGCACACCGCTCGCGAGTTTTTTTTATTTAAAAGTACTATGTCTGTTTTTTAAGGCTTTTTTGTTGTATATATTTATATGATCATTAAGATCTCGCACACAAGATGTGGAAATTACTTTTCTTCAATAGAAAGGAGGTACTATATCTTATTAATAAGCCCGCTACCCCGTCCGTTGGACGGTGAAGCAATAGAAACGGTAGCGGGCGTTTCTTTTCTTGTATCTTTCTCCAATGTGAGTATTCTGTTGATAGAAAGCCTTGTTATCTACTGAAGATGGTCTTCGGTTGATGGCGAGTAAGCCTAGGGTGTTGTGTGGCGCACACCTTGGGATCGGTATCCTCATTGTGGAGGCGATGGGGATCCTATTTTTAGGCTTTTTTTGTTGAATTAAGTGATTTTGCGCATAGAATGCTCGCAACTCTGAGAGAGCTTTTTGCAGTCGATGGTAATAACGAGTATTAATCACTTGTTTCCATAGGACTTCCCCTCTCGGAGGAAATGACAGGGATTTGTAATCCTGTCACAAGTAGCTCCATTTTTTGGACAGGGCCCTCATCGCATCGGTAAAACGTTGCGATTGAGGGCCCACTTTTTTAATTCACATATATTTCTTGATCTCCATGATCTATATCATTAGTATCCCGTTCAGGTTTTCTCTTGTTCCTTTCCATATGCAGTTTTCTTATGTTTCGAGGTCATTTTTCTGGGATCTTGGATTTTGATCCAAGGAATATGATCTCGTAAGTGAGAGGGCTTAGTATCGGTGCCCCCCCGGGAGTCCGGGGGGGCGATGGAAGGAAAACCTTCTGCAAGGTCGGTCGCTTATTGCATTTTATGTAATGATGTGACCGGCCTTTTTCTTGCTACCAGAAAAATTATCAAATACCCTGCTGCCAGCTCAGTCTTTGGTATATGGAGGCTGCTTCTAGGAAAACTTCTGCTGTGCTGGCTGAGCTACGGACCACTCTCCCCTCTTTTGGGAGAGTGGCTCTGTTTTTGTTTCTGTGCTGCATTTATCTTGACTTAGTGTGCATAGAATCATTAGCATACAAACGGTCCTTTTTGTTCCTTTTCTATCCGGCTTACATCTCCTTAGAGAAATTTGTGACGTCACTTTTCTGTGCTTTGTGAGCCTAGTGACGTGACGTCACGTCAAAGTGGACTTTTGTTGGGCTTGGTCCACGAACCCACCATTAGGGTTACACGAGAGTCCAAAATCATTGTCTCTCTACAAGGAGAAAAGAACTTATGGCTCGGAAATCGTGTCGATTCAAGAAGGCGAATCTGTTCGGTATGGATACAGTCGATCCGAAGAAGAAAACCGCCAGTGCAGTCGTCGTGAATGATGAAGCGGAAGCCAACACCTAAGGTCTGCTGAAAACGGATCCAGAAAGGATCCACCCCCCGGGGCTCCTCGTGTTTCATGAGGAGCCCTATTTCTTATGTAAAATTTTTTATTTCTTTGTATATAAAAAGAAGGCCGGAGCCCTCCTCAACGTGAGTTGAGTGAGGACTCCAGCAAAATTGGCTGAACTTCTTCTTATGCCACGGATCCGTTGATAACGACAATCGGAATCTTCAGGCGCGCAACCTCCGTTTCCACACCATTATGAGCAGGAGTCGGAGTCGCGATGTTGTTCCGGACGACCGCGATGTTGGCAATTCCGGCGGATCGATTTAACCCCGCGGTACTTACAGCCATAGTCGGAGTTTCGGATGCGACCAAACCGGACACATCTTTTGGCGCGGTCGTTTCCGGGACGGCAACCATTTCTTGAGCGTCATTCTGGACGATCGCGTTTGCATTTTCTTGATCTTCGGCAAACGCCGTCGTCGTCATTGCAACTAAGGCTACTATCGCTGCGAATGTCAGGCAGAAAGTCAAACAGGAGAGTCTGCGCATCATCTTGCACCTCAGCTTTCTTACGAATCAAGAAGTGAATTTGAACATGCTACAAGCATGCACAAATTGTAGAACCGACGGTCCTGAATTTTTTGTTCTCCTTTCTATTATTCAGGATCAGGGGGTTTTCGTTTCCGACCAATTCTCACAAATACACCATTCAAAAAGAAAAAATTTCTTCTTGAGAGTGTATTTGTGATTTTTCGCTAAGTCCGGCGATAAAAAGAGCAGATCAGCTAATATGGAAAGTAACAGAATATTTACTTTGTGGCAATATTTTCTAAGACTGACGAGTGGTTATATGTGCTTCGACACGTACTTCGTCTCGCAGAACTTAAGCTTCGCTATCGCTTTGCTTCAAGTTCAGCTCGCTCAGTACGGCTCAGCATGACATTTTGAGGAATTTCCTCTTCCCCACCTTTACCACACACTCCCCTTCCACAATCGCCTCTACAGAAGAAACAGTCTCATCATCTATCTTCACTCCCCCCTGCTCTATATTCCTTCTAGCTTCACTTTTCGATTTACAAACTCCAGAAGATACAAGCGCATCGACTAGTAAAGTTCCCTTTTCAATTTTGATTTCTGGAATATCCTCTGGAATCCCTTTGTCTTTGTGGACTTTGTCGAAGTTTTCTACTGCGGCATCAGCTGCTTCTTCATTGTGATACATTCGTACAATTTCGTGGGCAAGCTCAGATTTCAACTTCTTAGCTTTAGCGCCACTGATTGCTGATCGCTGATCGCTGATCGCTAAATCAGTACAACATTCCATGTACACCGAAATCAAGTTATCATTTATCGACATCAATTTTCCATACATATCATCCGGCTCATCATCCAGGTATACACAATTTTCATAACTTTTACTCATCTTGCGACCATCAGTTCCTTCTATAAGTTTAGTAGTAAGGACAAACTTTTCACGCTTACCATATTTTTCCTGAAGAGTTCTTCCACATAACATATTGAACTCTTGATCACTTCCTCCTACCTCGAAATCTACATCTAGTACTACAGAGTCATATGCGACAAGCGTAGGGTATAAGAATTCTTGTACAGAAACGGGATCTCCTTTCTTTAATCTTTTATCAAACATATCCCTTTGTGACATTTGTTGCACAGTGAAATGTGTTGTTAGATTAAGCATTTCTGCAGAAGATAATTTCCCAAGCCATTCATGGTTGTATACAACTTCTACATCTTTATTGAAATCTAGAATTTTACTTGCTTGCTCTTTGTAGCTTTCAAAGTTTTTTTCTACATCTTCTTTGGTAAGAGGTTCACGCATTTTATCTTGTCCGGATGGGTCCCCTATCATTGCGGTGAAGCTTCCAACCAAAAAGATTACATGATGTCCTGCATCTGCGAATTGCTTTAGCTTTCGTAGTGGGACTGAATGTCCTAAATGTAACTTGCTTCCTGTTGGATCTATTCCTAGATACAAACGTAGCGATTTGCCAGATTTTAGTTTTTTATCGGCTAAATCTTTTGGGATTACTTTTTCTACGCCACGTGTGAGGAGGGAATCTTTCATGTGAGCAGTTTAGCAAGATATGTGTTTCGATACACCATTTACATGACATACAAAGCAGCGAGTGTGCAGGCGGTATTATCCTGTTCTAACTCACAAACTTAGCAAGCATGCCGTTTCATATTGCGTAAGCGATCTTTCAGCAGTCACGTTCCTTATCCGAATAAAGCCACAAATTTAACCGTACCAGATAAGATTGAGCTGCGTTGATCGCGACGCAATATGAAACATTCAGCATGCGAGCGGACCTTATTCAGAATTAAAAATTAAGCACGCGAGTGGCGCTTGCTTGGAGTTTGGAATTTATTTGTTCAATATATTTTTTGCCTTCTCAATATCTAGCGTAATCTGTGCTTTAAGCAGATCTTCTGTTTCAAACTTCTCCACCTCCCTAATCTTACCAACAATCTCAACTTTCAAGACGGAACGCGGAACGCTGATCACGGAACGCTCTAGTAAATGCACTTCACAACTTCTCCCCTTTCCCACAGTCCCCTTTTCTCCATAAAACATAACGCAGTCCATTCCATCTGCATATACAGCGTAGATTCCATCTTCGAGTTCAGAGGGAACTTCGGATAAATCTAAGTTCAAAGTAGGTGTTCCGAGCCCTGTTCCTTTGCCTTCTCCTTTTACTATGTGCGCTTTAAATGAAATGTCATTAATCACTCCCATATGATATAATATATAGAAATAATGTCCGATCAGGAATCACCAAACGAAGGCACTCAAAATCCAGAAAACACTCAAGAAATTGGCGAGAGTACAGAGATTCAGGAAAATGCTCCGGAAGCAGTTGAGCCCTTAGAAGTACAAGATAAAATAGAAACTAAAGAATCTATTCCAAAAGCAAACAATAAGAAATTAATAATGTTAACAGGTGCTGTTTTTGTTTTTATGGGATTAATAATTGGTTCTATGTCTATGTGTTCCAAGGAAGAGCCTGTTCCAACTGTAGATGAACTTAGAATTCAACACTTGGATTACATAGAAAAATTCCTTGCATCATATAAATCCAAAAATGGTGCTTACCCACAGCCAACTGTAAGGAAAGAAACAAAGGAAGGAATGACTCATGTTTGGGGGTATGAAAAAGATGTTCCTGCACTTGCCTCTTGCACAGCTCCTATGAAGATAATTCAGAGAGGTGAAGAAGATGTAGAAGAAATAGATCCAGAAAATTCTCACTGTGGAGGAAATATATATGATCTAAATGGAAATCTAATTGGCTGGAAAGGAACTATTGTTCTAGATAGTGGGTTGAATAATATTAGCGTAGAAGAATTAGGTGAAGGCAGAATTATTTCTCCGGTTTCGGAATACGATAGTGTATTTCCTGAAGATCCTGCGTTTGCTAATTACTCAAATCTACAATCTTATGGATTCGGAGAATATGTATATGCAGTTCGTATTCCAGAGAATGCTGCAAATGATAAAGGAGGATCTGAGTATCAAATTGCAGTATCTATTCCTGATCCAGATACTGGAAAATTAAAAACACATATTCGTGGAGATTATTATGTAAAGACAGATGAGAGAGGCACGATGCCAACCTCGCTTATAGGATCTGGAATTTTGTTTAATAAAAATGATGTTCAAGTAGATGGGCAAGGTGAAGCTATACAAGTTCTTATGAATGAACAAAAAGAAGGATTGCCACATCCATCACTTGGATCTGGAGAAGAGGTTTTGCAGATTTTAAGCATCAAACAAAAATCATATAGTCTTGCGCGCGCAATAGAAGATAGATTAGTCGCAATATCTAGTTTTACAGATTCAGATTCAAAGAATAATTTCTCTGCATCACTTACTGAATCACGTGAAGATATAGAGAAGTTTATAGCTTCACTTCCTGTTCCTGGAACTGGTGAATTAAGCACCGAGTCATTTGATCAGGAAATTGCTGCAATTGTTCATAATGTTTTTGTGGCCTCTGAAAAGTTTATAGAAGCTAAATCAGAAGAAGTTAGTAAAGCACTAGAAATGGAAGTAAATAATCGTGATGTTTCTGAGTCTATACTTCGTAGAGTTCTAAATGATTCAGAGAGCATAGAAGATATGGTTCTTCTCGCGAGAGATGAGGTTATAAAGTACCTAGATGGAGAAGGCATAGAGGATCAATCAAGAAGTAGAGCAGGTAGAAAAATAGAAGATGCACTTGAGCTTGTTCCAAATATAGATTCTCTATTTGAAGCACAAAAACTAGAGACACCATATGTCTTCTTATTAGAAGATGAAGAAGAGGATATAAAAACCTTAGCTTCAAAAGAAGAAATAGATATTCCTGAAGATGAAACTGAGGAAGTAGTTACTGTTAATAAAATTACATCTAACTTGGTGATTCATATTGCTGAGCTAGAAGTACTTCTGTCTCAAATTATAGATGGACTTAAAAACACATCGTCTTCTTTGGAGGAGATAGATGAATCTTTGAAGAAGCTTTCTCGTGCTCTTGCATCTGAGAATGAAAGAATAGATGCAATGTTTGATGATCTTGCAAGTGATAGCGAAATGCAGAGTTTGTTATCTGTATTTAATGACAAGAGAAAGGCAGATGGAGATGAAATAGCAATAATGTATGCAGGAGCCAGATGTGGAATGTTTGGAAATTTCTCTCCATTGAATCTATCTACTAGTACTTTCGATTCTTTGTCTGCGGCTCAGAGTCCTGGAATTCCATTCGAAGATAAATACACAGGTATACCTTATCCCCTCCCTTAGAGATGCCATCAATCATAGGGGTAGATTTGGGTGGCACTAAGATAGCAGTAGCGAAGTATAAATCTGATACTTTTGAAATTGAAGATGAGAAAAAAATGGATACTCATGCAGAGCAAAAGTTCGAACATGTATTGGATGATATGATTGCAATAGTTAATGATTTAAAAGATGAAGACACAGTTGGATTGGGAGTAGGTGTGCCGGGACTTGTTCGTCATCCCGAAGGAAAAATAGTAACTTTGCCTAATATTCCAGGTGCTGATTCTTTTAATCTGAAAGATGAGCTTGCATCACGACTTAAAATAAAAGTGGAAGTAGATAACGATGCGAATTGTTTTGCTCTTGCAGAGGCTGTGAGTGGAATTGCAAAAGATGACAGAGTTGTAGTAGGAATAACCATGGGCACGGGTGTAGGTGGAGGAATTGTTATAGATAAAAAGATTTATCATGGAGATAGCGGTTACGCAGCAGAGATTGGACATATGTTACTTAAGCCGGGAGAGCCTCCATATAAGACTTCTGATGCACGTGGAGACGTGGAACAGTTTTTCTCTGGTACTGCTATGGGGAAGAGGTGTACAGAAGCAAGTAGACCAGAAGATTATTTAGAAGGAAAAGTTTGCAGCTTCTTGCAGCCGGAAATTTTCCGTGAAGTTGCATGGATGTGTGTGAACATAGTACATTTACTAGATCCTAGTGTGATAGTTTTTGGTGGTAGCGCAGGACGAGCACTTGAGCCGCATCTGGATGAAATACTTAGGGAACTTAAGCAGTGGCTACTTCCAGGCACTCCTCTTCCAAAGCTTGCAATAGCAAAATTAAAAGATGCAGGTACTATGGGTGCAGCAATGCTTTTAATTTAATAATTTTTTATGAAACGATTTATTTACAAAATCATAATTCTAAATTCGATACTTATGTCGCTTATGATTATCGGCATAGTAAATGCAGAAAGATTAGATGCTATATGGGTGAGTATGTTTTCTTCGGATGAAATAAGCGTGGAAATTCCTCTGGAAGAGGAAGTCGTAAGAGCCGTTGTTCCAGATGTGATGATTGCAGAAGTTAAAAATGAAGATTCTAAAATTGTAAAAGTAGTTCAGATTATAAAAAGCTTTTTTAAGAGCATATTAATTGCATCTGTTTCTCCTGAATATTCTCGTGCAAAAAACATTGAAAATTAGTTGAGATTCTATTTTTTGTATGTAGAGTATTGCGGCTATGGGTTTTAGAGCTGAGATAATGAAAAATGATGGCACAAATATAAGATTCAATGAACTCGGATTAATTACTAGTAGATGTACATTTCCGCATGACGTAATTAGCTCCAGAAGAGATAGAATTGTCTTTGATGTAGATTGTTTAATAGGAGATGATCGGACTGATCATCTTAAGAGAATCTCTAGAGATAATGGAATGAATGTAGTTTTTAAAATAGATAATTCTAAAGAAGCTGCTCAATAATCTCCTTATTACTAGGAAGATCTTCTATATTACATTCTCTACCTTTCCACATTTCTCTAAGTGCAGATAGATATTTTTCGTCTTTAAGTTTTTCTACAAACTCTGTTGCAGAGCCTTTGAATCTGGAGCTATGAATATTATATGACAGTGAATGCATAACTGACATGAATGCATCTTCTCCTCCACATACCTCTGTTCCTATTTCATCTTGCACAGCATCTGCAATGCTTTCTGCATCTATACCTGCCATTAGAAATAGATCTGCAGAAGGTGCTGATGGGAAGTAAGTATTTACTCCTAGCCTTCTAAGAGAACAGGGTAGCTGAAAATCTGCAATTATATCTGCGACTTGTGCCGCTATTCCACTTTCACTTGAGTGATCTTCTACAACTAACAGATGAACTGTTTCTAGTGCTGCCTGAATGATTGCAGAGGAATCTATTGGTCGAATGCTGGCTATATTAAGTAGGCGAATATTGCTTTCCTCGAGTGAGGCTCCTCGCAAGGAGCTGAATCGAGAGGTTGCCTCTCCACTCGCGCTCTGGCGCTCGGTCGAGGAAAGCTTACTCGAGGAGAGCAAGTTAATGGCTTTCAATGCTTCATGTATGGTTATGCCCGAGGCAATGATAGTAAGAGAGTCAGAAGCATTTCCATTTCCTTTAATCATCGTAGCCTTTCCATCAAATTCATATTTTTCTCCGTATACTGGTTTGCCCGATTTATCGAGTAGCTGCTCGTGTCCGTTTCTTGGGGAAAATACAAATACACTCTTATGTCCTTCTGCAACTAATTCCATTCCTTTAGTGGCCATGGCACCTGCTTGGTTGGAATCTGCTGGCATCCAAACTTCTGTGTTATCAAATGGAATATCTAAGTAATGTCTTTCTTGATGAGTTTCTCCATCTTCTCCTACGCTTAGTCCACAGTGTGTGCAGTCATGCAAGACTCCGCATCTTGTGTGACCACAATTTACATCTATAAGTCTTGCATTTGCTCTGGCCTCATTTGTTCCAAATGCTGCAAAAGTATAAGTAACAGGTAATAATCCTGTTTGTCTGATTCCTGCAGCTGTCATGTACATATTTGCTTCTGCTACTCCTACATTTATTACACGCTTAGGAAATTCTTTTCCCACTTTATCAAATCCTCCAGATCCTGCTAGATCAGCATGTAGAACAATTATTCTTTCATCCGATTTCATTAGGTTAAGAAGATGCGTTGCACCGAAATCTTTTCTAGCTGCACCTTTTTCGGTTGTAATAATTTTTTTTGCTTTTGGATTCCAGTTTATTTCGATGTCAGTAACTGTTCTATCTGCAGATTCATAGCGCGATTTTTCTTCTGTTCTATATTTTTCGTAAGTCTTAATTAATTCATCTAGCTTTGGAAGTTCTTTCATAGCTTTCTCTTTTTCATCTGCAGAAAGTGGTGCTCCGTGATAGTTTTTCGATCCAGTGTTTGATGCTTCTTCCATAAAACTAATTCCATTACCCATTGTCGTGTAATAACAGATAAATATTGGCTTACCTTTTCCTATAAATTCATTCCCCTTCTCTATAGCAGCTTTTACCTGAGAGGGATCATTTCCATTTTGCACTTCTATAACTTGCCATCCCGAAGAGACAGCAATGCTTGCAAAATCTGATGCAAAAACTTCTGATGGCACTCCACTTAGTTGAACATCATTCCAATCACCATGAACTACTAAGTTATCTAGCTGCAAATTTGCAGCTAATCGAAACGCCTCCATTACTTGTCCTTCTTGCGCATCTCCATCTGCAAGAAGTACATCAACTATTCCATCTTTTTTCTGATATTTAAGTCCAAATGCAACACCCAATGCATTACTTACGCCTTTTCCAAGAGGCCCTGCTCCAAAAGGAATATCGCCTACTCCAGCTTCTGCATGTCCAGGTAATCCATTTGGAGTTCTAAATGATTCTATGATTGATTCTGGCGAAGAGAGTCTATTGTCAGTTCCTTCATGACCAAATAGCCATTGCAAAGTATATGCAAATATAGATAGATGTCCTGCGCTCATTCTGAGTGGCTGATCCTTGTGAGGGTTTCTGAGTTTAGAAATCCAGTATCCAAATGTGAATGCGGACATAGAGCCTCCTGGGTGCCCTGATTTATGCCTGATAGGAGCTTCCACTGCGATATGACAGAGAATCTTCTCTGCTGCCTCATAAGCCTCGTTTTCCTCTTCTGAAAGCTTTGTAGCTTCATTTGGTCCTATCCATACAGAATCTACCTTTGAATCGGATTTAATGATTCTCTGTAGTGACATTGGGACTTCTGATACAGGTTTACCTACTAGGTCTTTTTTGTTGGGTCTCATTAGTGATAGAGGTCACAAATTAAATATGTAGCAAAGTGATTTTAGAGTGTAATTACGGTATGGTAAACGTATGAAACTATTTATTGATACAGCAAATGTAGATCAGGTTGCAGAAATTGCATCTTGGGGGGTTTTGGATGGTGTAACTACCAATCCATCTTTGGTTGCAAAAGAGGGTAATGACTTCAAAGAAACTGTGATGAAAATGTGTGAGTATGTTCCGTGTGTAAGTGCACAGGTTACTGCTACAGAATTCGAAGAAATGAAAAAACAAGCAGATGAGTACAGCAGCTGGCACGAACATGTCACTGTAAAAGTTCCTATGACTATAGAGGGTTTAAAAACTTTGAATTACTGCAGAGAGAAAAATATTACTACAAATACAACTCTTATATTTTCTGTAAATCAGGCGATTTTAGCTGCAAAGGCTGGTGCGAATTACATAAGTCCATTCATAGGACGATTAGATGATGCGGGACAGGATGGAATGGAACTTATAAAGGAGATTATGGAGGTGTGGAGTAATTATGATTTCGATACCGAGGTGATAGTTGCTTCAACTCGTCATCCTCGTCACATCGTAGAATCAGCAAAAAAAGGAGCACATATTTGTACGGTGCCATATGGTGTGTTTACCAAATTTCCAAGTCATACGTTGACTACTATGGGCTTAGATAGATTCCTTAAAGATTGGGAGAATGTACAGAAGGCCTAGTAGATAGTTCTTGATGTATTTTTTCTAGTAGTTGTAGTTGTGATTTTTGCCATTCTTTATCACTAATCCAATCAATTATACTGCCAGATAATGCTATAGATATAGCAACTAACGAAAGTATTATAGATGCCCAAATCGAAATTATATTTGATCTTCTTGTTAGTTCTTCATTAATTACATTTAAGTAATTTTGATAACGATTTTGATTGTGACTCGCCTGTTGATGGATACCAAGTTGCCCCATCTTCTTATAAATTTCTCTCCGATAGGACTTAAGGGACTTTCTGGAATATTTGTGAGGAAAATTATCAGTTAAGATAAGCTCTCTAAGCCTTTCGAGGTTAACACCTTGTTCAGCTTCATTCGGGTCATTCATGCTACTATAGTAGCACTATGCAACTTGCAGTAATTGGACTCGGCACAATGGGTGCAAATCTGGCTCGTAATGCAGCGAGAAATGGTGCGAAAGTAGCTGTCTATAACAGAACAGCTGAGAAGACAGATGAGTTTATGGAGAAATATGGAAGCGAAGGTGATTTTGTTGCATGTAAAAGCCTAAAAGAAGTTGTGGAAGCACTTGAATCTCCTAGACCTATACTTCTTATGATAAAAGCAGGCGGAGCTGTAGATGCTGTTATTGAAGAGCTTGCTCCCCTACTTGAGTCGAATGACATAATAATTGATGCTGGCAACAGTCATTGCGAAGACACAGATAGGAGACAAAAGAATCTACAAACTACTCACTACAAACTACAAACTAGTCCAATTCATTTTGTTGGCATGGGAGTAAGTGGAGGAGAAGAAGGAGCGCTAAATGGTCCTAGTATGATGCCCGGAGGAAGCAAGGAAAGTTATAAGATTATTTCTCCTCTTATGAAGAGTATGTCAGCAGACGATGGCGACGGTGGTAAATGTATATCTCTCATGGGACCAGGAGGCGCAGGGCATTTCGTAAAGATGGTTCACAACGGAATCGAATATGGAATTATGCAGCTAATTGCTGAGTCTTATGACCTGCTTAAATCTGAAGCTGGAAAATCAAATGAAGAACTTGCAGAGATATTTGCTTCTTGGAATGAAGGTGAAGATTTGAATTCGTTTTTGATAGAGATTACATCGGAAATATTTAAAAAGAAGAATGAGCTTTCCTCGACCGAGCGCCAGAGCGCGAGTGGAGAGGTTGCTTATCTAATAGACATAATAAAAGACGCTGCAGGCCAGAAAGGAACAGGTAGATGGACTACAGAAGCAGCTCTTAAGTACGGAGTTGCAATCCCAACTATAAATGCAGCTGTGGATGCCAGAATTATTTCTGGTTCAGAAGCTGAGCGCAAAGATCATAAGAATGTTCCTGAATCTGTCGAACAAGAATATGAAAAATCTGAAAAATTAGTTTCGCGGGTTAGATCTTCATTAGAGCTTTCTATAATTTGTGCCTATGCACAAGGTATGTATCTGATTAAAAAAGCGAGCGAAGAAAATAATTGGAATATAGATCTTGGTGAAGTCGCGAGAATATGGAGAGGTGGTTGCATAATCAGATCAGCTTTCCTGAAAGAGTTGCAGGGGCAAAATGGAAATATTTCTGCTCATTTCGAAGGAGAAAAACAATTAGATTGGCGTAAGACAGTTGCTATAGGAACAGGTCGTGGCATTCCCCTTCCCGCTATGACTGCATCACTTTCATATTACGATTCTTTGCGCCGAGAACGTCTTCCACAAAATCTTATACAAGCACAGCGTGACTTCTTCGGTGCTCACACTTATGAAAGGATAGACAAAGAAGGGACTTTTCATACGGAGTGGTAAGGGTTTATTTATTGATTAGATGAACTATTCCAAATTCTAGCGATCATAATTAAATTTAAGTGTAGATAAAATTTTCTTTGCTATGTCTACTTCAATCTTATTTTGTCTCAATCCTGATATTATATCGTTGGTTGCTAGAGCCATATCTGGCGTACCTGTATTGAATATAATATTGCCCTTTTTCCAAAGTGATTCTAGCCTTGGTCCCATATGACCTTCATTAAAAGAGGTATCACTAAATTCACAAATATTTATATCGATATTATCCTTTCTTATTAATGTTTTAGCACAGGGAAGCAAATTCATCATTTCAATTGATCGTTCATAAGACATTCTTGTTGATTCTGAAGAATCAAAATAGTCGATCCAAAACATTGCGTAATTTTTTGGATATGAACCGGTGGAATAATCAATCTTTTTATTATTTGTAATATATATACGATTGTTATATTTGGTTATTTTTTCAGTAGCAAACCAGTCCTTGGGATACAAAAATTCAATACCGAGATCTTCATTTTCATATGTTTGCCAGTTGCTGATTTCATCAGCTGTATTGTACCAATTAAATGTCTTGAGTAATTTCATAATTTTTTCAGCAACTAGAACTGATCTATATGAAGAGCGAGCCTGCGTGTGACTTAATTCACATTCTTCTACTTCTTGCATTGTTTCATAAAGTGGCCCACAAGATCCTTCGCGCAGAGCCCATTCAATAGTTACGATTTTTCCATCATGTAATATTTCTACATAGGTATTGTAGTATGTGCTACTCATTGCATGATCGCCTGATTCTTCCATGCAACCTTGTTCTCCATTAATCTCACGTTTTGTAGTTATGAATCCGGGTGCTCCTGAAGAATTTGAACCTTTTTTGCAATTGAGACTAGAGCGTGATGGATGAATTCTGACTAAAATTTCTCCATTTACATTCATGTGTTCAGGTATAAGATTTTCGATATATTCTGGATATATCTTGTAGCTCAATTGATCAATTGTAGAAAAATATTCCTCATCTGTAATATTTCTATTCTTCAAAAACTTATATATAGCAATAGCTATTTCTTCTCGCGTAAGAGAATTTCCTGGACTTAGATAGCTAGATCTGTCTGGGAATAGATTGTATCTTTCTGCAATACCTGCATATCTAGCAAACCAATCACTAGATGATACATCTCTATATGAATAAGAAGTATTAAGATCTAAATCAAAAATAAGAGATATCATCTTTAGAAACTCTGCAGTATTTACAGTATTTGCTGGACGAAATGTTCCATCTGGATGTCCACTAATAATTCCTTTGTTTGCAGCTGTTACTACAAATTTTGTGTACCACTGATTGTCTAGTACATCAGGAAATCTTCCATTGTTACTTACATGGTCTACTTCACCAAATCTTGCCAGAAGAAGAAACTTAGCAGCCTCTGCACGATTTACATCGCGATCACCTTTGAATTCTCCATCAGGAAATCCTCCTATCACCGCTCTTCTATATAATTCAGAAGCAGCCTTTCCTGCTAGTGTAGACATAGAAGTATCTGGAAATGGATTATCGTAATCTTCTATATTTACAAGCACTTCATCTTCGTAGCCTGCAGGAGGTATGTTTGGATTAGGATAAGGAGTGGGAGGTGGATTATCATTGTATGATTCCCAACATTGCTCACAGGAATCAAGAATTCTGCCATCTTTTTTATGGCAATCTTCTGTTCTCCATTGTTCGCATGCTAATCCTCCGCCTGTAGGTTCGAAACAGCAGCTTACTTTTGGTTTAGGGACTGAGCGACAAGTTGCACAATTTCCAGTGTTTCTAAACTCACTTAGCGTTCCACTCATTGCATCACACATATCCTTACTTACAAGATTTTGACATTGGTTAAATTCAGGATTGTTTGGGGCACAGCAATAACCCATAGAAGTCTGTTCGGATTCATTTATTTGTATGACGATAGTGTTGGATCTTTCAGATCCAACACGAAAAAACACTTCACTGTTTGAATCTCCGGTTGCTATTGCTTCACATTCCCATTTTTGGTTCGCATTCTGTGATTCTTGATATGAAGATGGAACGTCGTAACAATTTAGTTGATCGGTTTTGTAATTTTCCAATATAAGTCGATCATTGTTTTGTTGGGGTCCTGCGGTAAGCACCATCCTCTCCCCTACAAGTAGTATATAAAAAGCAGTGTTTCCTTCTGAGCCCCACAATTTCAAATGTTCTGGAAAATCTCTTGGGCTTTCAGCAGATGATGCAGAAGTGATGGCAAAAATGGAAATCAAAAACGCAGCGAATGTGATTTTTTTCATAATAAATAGGATTAGTTAAATTAACTAATGCAGTGTAGTTATGTGAAGAATTTGATACAAGTACTAATAGTGGTAAATGATGGCGGAGAGGGAGGGATTTGAACCCTCGATACGGATGACTCCGTATACCGCATTAGCAGTGCGGCGCTTTCGACCACTCAGCCACCTCTCCACGGTGTCTATTTTGGTCGTCAAATTTTCTGATGACTAGTGTATCATATCCGGCGGTGGGATGGCCGAGTGGTCGATGGCGGCAGTCTTGAAAACTGTTAGAGGTGCAAGCCTCTCGTGGGTTCGAATCCCACTCCCACCGCCATGAACCAGTCACGCGGATGCCTTCGGCATTTGTATTTTTGGTATTACCAAAAATACATCCGCGCTCCGGTTCATGGCTGGCCACTCTGCTAAACTGTGTCGGTGACTCATATTCCCGTCCTCCTATCCCCCACTCTAGAACTACTTGATCCCAAATCAGGTGAGGTTGTAATAGATGTAACTCTTGGGCTTGGAGGGCATGCGGAGAAGTTTTTGGAGAAGATAGGCGCTAAGGGAAAGTTGATTGGGGTGGATGCGGATGAGGAGAACTTATCAGCGACCCGCGATCAGCGACCCGCGATCAGCGAAAAAATTGAATTTATTAATGCCAATTTTCGAGATATAAATGATTTGGATTTACCACAATGTAATATTTTATTTGCAGATCTTGGTCTTAGCTCTCCTCATATAGATGATCCAGAAAGAGGGTTTAGTTTTCGGGGAGACTCTTCACTTGATTGTAGATTTGATAAATCAAAAGGAATATCAGCTGCAACTCTTCTAAATAATTCATCGGAAAATGATCTGATAAGAATTTTCAAAGAATATGCAGAAGTAGAAAAGATATATGCACTTTCCAGGGAAATTAGTGAGGCGAAAAAAATAGAAACAACTTCAGACCTTAGAGAAATTGTAGAAAAAGTTTATAAGTGGAAAGCAAACAAAGTTCTGCCACAAATATTCCAAGCACTCAGAATAGAAGTAAATGATGAGATTGGAGCGTTAGATGAATTGCTTGAGCAGGGGCCACATTTTTTAAGGCCAGGCGGAAGAATGGGTATAATTAGCTACCACTCTCTAGAAGATCGCAAGGTAAAGCAAAGATTCAAAAATCTCACAACTTCGCAGAAAGATGCTATAACTGGTGCGCCAATATGTCCGCCATCCTATGAGCTCTTGACTAAAAAGGCAGTTCAAGCGAATCTACAGGAGATAGAAAGTAATCCACGTGCAAGAAGTGCACGTTTGAGAATTATAAAAAAGACCTAATAGCCCATCCGGCTTCGTCCTTCGATAAACTCAGGATTACGCCGCGATCAACATTACATACCTTGCCTACAATACCTACAAAATCCGGCCTGCCTGAGAAACGTCAGACGCTTGGTCGTATGGTTACCGCAAGTACTGTAACTCTTTTGTTTTCTACTGGAGCTTTGATTGTTGTGCTTGCATTGCTTATTCTTTTTAATGAAAATTACAATGCGACTAAAGGATATAAGCTTAGAACTTTGGAAAGAGAGAGATCACAACTACTTCTTACAGAAGAGATACTAAAAATGCATATTGCAGAAGCTCAAGCACTTGATACATTCGAAAATGATCCTGCAATACTCGCTATGCCCAGAATGAAGAGGGCAAAATATATAGAAGAAGGTGGGGCTTTGGCTGAAAGAAGTGATTGATATTAAAACATTATTAACTATGTCATGCTGAGCCGTACTGAGCGAGCTGAACTTGAAGCAGAGCGACGAAGTCGCGATGCTTAAGTTCTGTAAGGCGAAGTACGTGTCGAAGCATGCTCAAAGCTGCTTTATAAATTCCATCGCCTCTTTTTTCGAAGTAATCTCTTTTTTGATTTGTTTTTCGTGAAGCATCTCAAGTATCTCTCCTACTTTTTCACCTGGCTCTATATCCATTAGATCCATAATTTCATCTCCAGAAATTAGTGGCTTCTTTGGTCTGGGATGAGCATCTAGAAACTTGTTGTAGTCTTCTATTATCTTATCGTACAAATCTGTTTTGTAATCCTGTGTTCCTATCATATCTAGCCAAAAAAGCTGTAGAAGCTCCAGGAACCACGGGTGGTAGTACCAATGAGCTTTTCTTTTGTCATCCATTTCCGAAAATGCAGCCATCATCATGTGATGTTTTACGAGCCATGCAATTTTATCTCTTCGGCTTGATGTGAATTGCAATCTATCCAGTGCTTCTTTTGTAACATCTGCTCCTACAGATGCATGATCATTGAAGTGAATGCGATCGGCGTCTATAGAAAATGTTTTTGGCTTACCTGTGTCATGAAAAAGAGCTGCCCATCTTACGTCTTTTTCATGGTCTTCTGTGAATGAAGATAAAATTCTCATTACATGATTCCAAACGTCCCCTTCTGGATGTAAATGAGCAGGCTGAGCTACTCCTTTGCATGCGTGAACCTCAGGAAGTAAGTATTCAAGTATGTCTGTCTCCCATAAATCTTCTAATGCAATTTCTGGATGTGGTCCAAGTAGTATTTTTTCTATTTCTTTAAATCTTCTAGTGCCTGACAGCTTTTCAATAGATTTAGATTTCTTGTGAAGTGCCTTGAAAGTATCTGGATGATACTGACCTTCTATATAAGCTTTGAATCTTATTACTCGAAGTAATCTTAGATTATCTTCTTCTATTCTTTTTTCTGCATCTCCTATTATTCTTATAAGTCTTTCATTCAAGTCTTTTTCTCCTTCGAATGGATCAAATAATTCTCCGGATATCGGATGATAGTACAAAGCATTTATAGTTACATCGCGCCTTGCAGCATCTTTTTCTTTTTCTTTGGTAAAGATTACATTTTCAGGATGTCGTCCGTCTGATGCTGCAGAATCTTCACGAAATGTAGTTAGTTCAAATACATCTCCCCCGCTTGCTACCAATATGCTGCCGTAACTTTCTGAAGCTGCATCATGTTTTTCGAAAAGTTTTTTTATTTCATCTGGAAGAGCAGAAGTAGCTATATCTATATCCTCTGGAATTTCATCGATTAGCATATCTCTTACACATCCTCCTACCCACCAAGCCTCATGCCCTTCATCTGTTAGCTTTTCTACTATGTGATAAGCAGCAGTGCCCTGGGGCGTTGCTAGAGTTCTGTCTATTATTTCTTGTGAAAGTGGCATACATATCTAATGATATTGGATAATTTGAGAAATCAAAAGTCTAATGCCGCCGCTCGCGTGCTTAAGGCGGTATATGCGACGAAATCAACATGGGATTGATCATATATTGGTACCCAAGAATGATTTCTTACGCAAAATACCGCCTGCACGCTTGCTACTTGAGTTTTGAAATTTGAGATCTATGATAAGACTAGATGTCACTACGTATTGCTGTTGCAGGCTCGCCACATTCAACCCCTTCTCCTAGTGGAACTTTGAAAGGACTTGAAAGAGCACATGAGCTTGGAATAAATGCTATGGAACTTGAATGGGTACAGAGAGTTCCACTGAACACTGAACATATTGAAGAAGTTGGAAGGAAAGCTCGGGAACTAGATATAGTTTTAACTGTTCATGCTCCGTATTATGTTAACTTAAATGCAAAAGAAGAAGAGAAATTAGAAAAAAGTAAGCAGCGAATACTTCAAGCTCTCACAATGGCGCAGATATGTGGGGCTAAGTCTGTATGTGTTCACTCAGCGTTTTACTTGGGCATGGATCCTACTGATGTGTACGAGAATGTAAGAAATGCTACTGAAGATATTCTAGATAAGAAAGATAAATATTTTCCAGATGTGAATCTGGCATATGAAACAATGGGAAAAGGAACGCAGTTTGGAACTCTAGAAGAGCTTCTAGAACTTGGCAAAGAATTTGATATGTATCCTTGTGTTGATTTCGCTCACATCCACGCAAGATACAAAGGTATGTGGAATTCAAAAGAAGAATGGAATCAGCTATTTGATACTTATGCCAAATATTTAGGCGAGGAATCTTTGTCTAATATGCATATGCATTATTCTGGCATTGAATATGGTGAAAAGGGAGAAAGAAAGCATCTTGTGTTTGAGGAAAGTGATGCGAACTGGAAAGAATTTGTGGGTGTACTTAAAGATAGAAATATAGGAGGAGTGCTGATTTGTGAATCACCTAGTTTGGAAGAAGATACTTTGGTGCTTAAAGGAGAGTACGATGCGCCCCGCTCGCGTGCTTAAGGTGGTATATGCGATGAAATCAACATGGGATTGATCATATATTGGTACCCAAGAATGATTTCTTACGCAAAATACCACCTGCACGCTTGCTACATTTGAGATACAAAATTTTGTGATAAAGTATAGGTATGAATATTGCAATCAACGGCTTCGGCCGAATAGGAAGACAGGTATACAGAATAATTCTAGAAGAGCACCCAGATATGAAGGTGGTTCTCATAAATGACCTCACAGATGATGAAACTCTTAAGCATTTGTTTGAATTCGATTCCACATATGGGAAATATGAGAATTCGAGTGCATTTAGCGGAGTAAAAATGACTGCAGAAAAAGATCCAACAGCTCTCCCCCACTCTGAGCTAAAAGTAGATGTGGTTCTAGAGTGCACAGGAGTTTTCCGGACAAGAGAAGCGGCAGCAAAACATCTGGAGGCTGGAGCTAAGAAAGTAATAATCTCTGCTCCTGCTAAAGGAGATGTGGATGGAACTTTTTGTATAGGAGTAAATGATGATAAATATGATTCAAGTATGGAGGTTTTATCTAATGCTTCGTGTACTACGAATTGTCTTGCTCCTATGGTGAAGGTGTTACACGAAAACTTCACAGTAGAACAAGGATTCATGACAACTATTCATAGTTATACAAATGATCAGCGACTTCTTGATCTACCTCACTCAGATCTTCGTCGTGCAAGAAGTGCAGCTGAAAACATGATTCCTACAACTACTGGAGCTGCAAAAGCAGTAGGGCTTGTAATGCCAGAGCTCGCAGGAAAATTAGATGGAATGTCTGTGCGTGTGCCTACTCCTACAGGAAGTATTACAGATCTAACTGTTACGGTAAGTAAAGACACTAGTGCAGAAGAGGTAAACAAAGCTTTCGAAGCTGCTGCAAACGGTCCTATGAAAGGAATTTTGGGCTATGAGCCAAGGCCACTAGTCCTCAAGGACTTTGTAGGAGATTCCAGAAGCTGCATAGTAGATGGAATGTCTACAAAGGTGATCTCGGAAGGCAATTCAACACTCGTTAAAGTTCTTGGCTGGTATGACAACGAGTGGGGTTACAGCTGTAGGCTTGTAGAGTTAGCTAAGATTGTTGGATAGTAATTAGTGCTCTTCTCGACCGAGCTCTTCAGAGCGAGTGGAGAGATTGTAAAGAAAACCTCTCGATTCGTCAGCCGCGACTGACTCACTCGAGGAAAGCTTAATTTTTCTTATCATCATCTTTCTTATCCTCCTCAACGACTTCAGCATCTACGACATCTTCTTTCTTCTCTTCGGATCCTTTTGCTGCTTCTGCTTCGTTTGCTTCTTTGTAAATAACTTCTCCAATCTTCTGAGCATGTTGACCCAACATTTCGGTAGCGTTTTTTATCTGCTCATTGGTCGCATTTTCATCTTTTAGAAGATCTTTCAAGGCAGTGACATCAGTATTTACTTGCTTCTTCACATCATCTGGAATCTTTGCATCATGTTCTCGCATTTGTTTTTCCAGATTAAATATAAGTGCATCTGCTTGGTTTCTTATATCTACCCCTTCCTTCTTTTGCTTGTCTTCTTCTGCGTGTAGCTCTGCATCTTTTTTCATCTTCTCTACTTCTTCATCAGAAAGACCTGTTGATCCTTGTATAACTATATTTTGTTCTTTTCCTGTGCCTTTATCTTTTGCTTTTACATTTAGAATCCCATTCGAATCTATGTCGAAGGTTACTTCTACCTGAGGAATTCCACGTGGAGCAGGAGGTATCCCATCCAATATAAATCTACCAAGAGATTTATTGTCTGATGCCATTTCGCGTTCTCCTTGTGCTACATGTACTTCTACAGATGGTTGATTGTCTGCTGCTGTAGAAAAGACTTGAGATTTACTTGTAGGGATCTTTGTATTTTTCTCTATAAGTTTCGTGCAAACTCCTCCAAGTGTTTCTATTCCTAGGCTAAGTGGAGTTACATCTACAAGAACTAGATCTTTATCTATATCTCCAGATTGAACTCCAGCTTGTATTGCTGCGCCTATCGCTACTACTTCATCTGGATTTACTCCTTTGTGTGGTTCTTTGCCAAATAATTCTTTTACTTTTGCATGAACTGCTGGCATTCGTGTCATTCCACCTACTAGTACTACTTCGTCTATCTCATCCTTGCTTATTCCAGCATCTTTTAGTGCTTGTTCACATGGTCCTGCTGTTCTTTCTATTAGATCACCTATTAGTGCTTCCATTTTTGATCTAGAGAGTTTTATATTCAAATGTTTTGGACCAGAGCTGTCTGCGGTTATAAATGGCAAATTGATTTCTGTTTCTGTGGCTGAGCTAAGTTCTATCTTTGCTTTTTCTGCGCCTTCTTTTAATCGTTGCATTGCTACCGCATCTCCATGTAGATCAACTCCTTGATCTTTCTTGAATTCTTCTGCAAGCCAATCGATTATTGCATTGTCAAAATCATCACCACCAAGATGAGTGTCACCATTTGTTGCAATTACTTCGAATACTCCATCACCAAGCTCTAGTACAGATACATCAAAAGTTCCTCCTCCTAGATCATATACAATGATCTTTTCATCGTGACCTTTGTCTAGCCCATATGCGAGGGCTGCTGCAGTTGGTTCGTTTATTATTCTAAGGACTTCTAGTCCTGCAATTTCTCCAGCCTCTTTAGTTGCTTGTCTTTGTGAGTCATTGAAATAAGCAGGAACTGTTATAACTGCTTTATCTACTGTATCTCCTATATATTCTTCTGCATCTTTTTTGAGTTTGCCCAAGATCATTGCAGAAATTGCCTGTGGCAGATTATCTGTTCCATCTAATTTAATCGTTGCTCTTCCGCCCTTGCCTTCTCCCATTTCGAAAGGAATTTTTTTTATGTCTTTCTCTATTTCCTTATAGGTGTGACCTATGAATCTCTTAGAAGAAAAGACAGTATCTTTTGGATTTGTGACAGCCTGACGCTTTGCAGACACTCCTACGAGTCTTTCTGAGTCTTTTATAGCGACTACAGAAGGCGTAGTACGATTCCCCTCTGCATTTGGGATTACTGCAGGCTCACCTCCTTCTATAAAGGCCATACATGAATTTGTGGTTCCGAGGTCGATTCCTATAGCTTTTGGCATGGTAATTCGTTGGTAAGATATATGCTCTCCTCGACCGAGTCCGCCGAGGCGGATGAGTGGAGAGGCTGCCTCTCGATTCAGCTTCTTGCGAGAAGCCTCACTCGAGGAAAGCGGAATTAGCACTCGATATTCTAGAGTGCTAATTTCGGAGTGTCAAATAACTGCTAATAATATTTATTGGCAAATACTGCGTAGATTTAGTATTTCAGAGATAATTTTAAATTATAAATTTTAAATTTTAAATATACTGTGTACGCTTAGAGATGTTTTAAAATTTAACATTTAAAATTTTAAATTTTCTCCGATCAGATTTGATGAATTATTTGACTGTAATAACAACATCTAAGCAGAATGGTATCGGCAATGGTCTTACCTATTCTTATAGTGAAGAATTAAATGTACAAGTGGGATGCATAGTTAGAGTTCCACTTAGAGGAAATATAGTAGAAGGAATTGTTATAGAAATAACGAAAGAAAAGCCTTCTGCAAATTTTGATATAAGAGAAGTTGTAGAGGTGGTTAGCGACAAAGTGGTTTTAAATAAGTGTCACATAGAAATTGCTAAGTGGATTTCCGATTACTATGTATGTAATTTAAGGAGCTCGCTTTCCCCTTTCTTGCCCGGTAAACAGTGGAGCAAGTTTGTGCAAGTGGTTAGTGGCCAGTGGTCAGTGGATAGTATTGCTTTAAAAGATTATGTTGATTTAATTCCCTCAGAAAATGCTGCATTTGAATCTATTTTAATATCTCAAAAGCCATCATTACTTTTTTCTGAAGATAAATTTAAAATTTATAAATCACTTATTTTGGACGTAGTAAAAAAAGGAAAATCAGCAATTATTTTGCTACCTGAATTATCAGGAGTAGAAAATGCATTTAATGAATTTAAAAAAATTGTAGATGAAAATTATATATCAGTAATTCATGGAAAAATTACGCCTGCCTGTCGTAGAAAGCAGTGGCAAAAATGTATCTCTGGACAGACAAAATTGGTTCTAGGAACTAGGTCTGCTCTATTTGCACCTGTAGAAAATCTAGGGCTTATCATAGTAAATGATGAACACGAATGGACTTATAAAAATGAACAAACGCCTAGATATAATGCAATTCAAGCTGCAGAACATATGTGTGATGTGAATGGAGACATTAAATTAGTGTTAGGAAGCTCGAGTCCTTCTGTTGGTAGTTGGCATAAAATACAAGAAGGTAAATATGAGCTTGTAGAAATAAAAGATAATGCAAATTTAAGTGATATAAAAAATGTAAAAGTTGTAGATATGATGCAGGTTGATTTTGGAAAATATTATCCACTGTCCCCTACTCTGATACATGCAATAAAAAATAGAATAGAGAAAAAAGAGAAGTCTGTACTGCTTCTAAATAAAAAAGGTTTTGCAACTTCACTTATGTGTAAGGATTGCAGATTTAGATTCGAAGACAGTGAAACAGGGCTTCCATATGCAGTTCACAAAAGTTCTGATCAGTCATATATGGTATCCAATAAAACTGGAGAAAAGATTGAAATTCCTGCAGGTTGCACAAATTGTGGATCTGTTGATTTGAAAGAAATAGGAGCTGGAACACAGCGAATAGAAAACTTGCTAAAAGAAGTATTTCCATCAGCGAAAGTTTTTCGAATAGATTCAGATACTGTTACTTCTCCTAAGAAATTCAGAGAAGCTTATAAAAAAATAAATGATGAAGATATAGATATAATTGTAGGTACACAATCTGTTATAAGAATGCTTAGCATTCCGAATGTAACTTTAGCTTCTGTTGTAGTTGCAGATATAGGCCTTAGTCTTCCTCATTTTCGTGCTGGAGAAAGGGTGTTTCAATTACTTGTGCAAATTGTGAGCAAATTGGTAAATAAAGAAAATGCAGAAGTTGTTATTCAATCTTTTAGTCCAAAATCATTTGAAATAGAAATGTCATCCAAAATGCAAGTTAAAGAGTATTTAGAAAAAGAGATCGCAAATAGAAAATCATCACACTATCCGCCAGATTCACAAATGATAAGTTTTATATTTTCTGGTGATGATGCAAGCTTGAAAAGTGGTGAATTTGTAAAAAGTTTGATAAAAAAAAATAAATCGGGAGAATCCAAAATCTCGCGTATGAAGTCTATATTCCAGGGTGGAAAAGTTTGGTACGTAATTGTGCGAGGGAAAAATGCTAGAGGCATGATAAAAGGAGCCTCTAGATTTGGGTGCAAGATCGATGTGGATCCTGTGTCTTGTATATAGAGCTGCTCGCGTGCTTAATTTTTATTCTGAATAAGGTCCGCTCGCATGCTGAATGTTTCATATTGCGTCGCGATCAACGCAGCTCAACTTTATCTGGTACGGTTAAATTTGTGGTTTTATTCGAATAAGGAACGTGACTGCTGAAAGATCGCTTACGCAATATGAAACGGCATGCTTGCTAAGTTTGATGGCTAGAACAGGATAATACCGCCTGCACGCTTGCTACCTAGTTCCCAAAAACCTGTTTCTATTCTTGCAATTACGCAATATTTCCCTAATATCCTCTGGTATGCCAATTATCAAATCAGCCATAAAAAGGGTAAAACAAACAAAGAGACGCACAGAGCGCCTGCTTCCATACCGTAGTCACATGAAGACAATGGTAAAGAAAGTGATGGCTTTGGCAAAGGAGGGTAAAAAAGAAGAGGCAGAGAAGATACTTCCAGAAGCATTTAAAGCAGTAGATACAGCAGCAAAGAAAAATATAATAAATGGTAAAACAGCAGATAGAAGAAAATCTACTATGAGTAAGGCTGTAAATAAAATCGGAAAGTAGATGCAAAAGATACTATCTCTCGATGTAGGCAAAAGACACACAGGTGTTGCTTATTGTGATACCGAAATTAAGCTTGCAATGCCCTTAGATACTATTGATCACGAAGAAGTGGAAGAGCTAGTTGAGGCAGTGTCTGTACTGGTAAAAGAAAGGGAAATATCTATCCTAGTTATAGGAATGCCACTTTTTATGAGTGGCGAAGAAAGTGAACAGACTAGATATACAAAAATAGTTGCAGAGCTTATAAAAGAAAAGTGCCCGGAAAGTGCTATAGAATTTATAGATGAAAGAGGTACTAGTAACATGCCGCAACTACAAAAAAGCAAAGACCCAAATGCTCAAGCTGCTACTGAAATTCTTAGAATGTTTATAAAGCGGAATTTTTAATTCGACAATCTCAGGATGACAAAAGCATGACATACATTTTTAGCGAGCGTACTGATGGTCATTTTGCGTAAGAAATCAATTGTAACCAACAGAACAAGAAATGTAGCTATACAAGTTCGAATACAGATGGAATTGACTCAGTTACACTGATTTCGTCGCAATAATGCCATCGTACGTACGCGAGCGTCCTATGCGGATGTAGAAGCAGCCTTGCTAGTCTTTCTAGGTTTTCTAGTAGGAGTCTTCTTCTTTTCTGCATGCATGAAATCAATTTTATCTTTTCCTTGCATGACTACCTTTATGGTATCTCCTTTCTTGAAAGCTCCACTAAGCATATTTTCTGCTATACCGTCTTCTATTTTTTCTTGAACGACTCGTCTAACTGGCCTTGCTCCATAATCAGGATCAAATCCTTCCTTTGCTAGGAATGAAATAACTTTTTTGTCGACTTCCATGCCTAAGTCTTTCTCTTTTAGACGATTGGCAAGTTCTCCAATGTGGAGATCTACAATCTTCATTATCTGTTTCTGATTAAGCGCATTAAAGACAATTATATGATCTAGACGATTTAAGAACTCAGGTCGCATGTGTCCTTTTAGTTCTTTCAAAACTTCTTTTTTCTTTTCTTCATATTCTTTGTCTTCTGCTTGAGTATCTTCGACTTTGAATCCTATCTTTGCAGCTTGCTTTGTTAGCTTATCTGCTCCGATATTACTGGTCATAATTATAATAGTATTTGTGAAATCAACCTTCTTTCCTTGTCCATCTGTAAGGCATCCATCTTCCATTATCTGAAGAAGAATATTGAAGAAATCTGGATGAGCTTTTTCTATTTCATCAAATAGCACCACAGAATAAGGTTTTCTCCTTACTGATTCTGTAAGCTGTCCACCTTCTTCATAGCCTACATAACCTGCTGTAGTTCCAGTAAGACGAGAGACATTATGTCTTTCCATAAACTCAGACATATCTATCTTTATAAGTGCATCTTCACGATTGAAAATCTCGGAAGCTATCTGTTTTACAAGTTCTGTTTTTCCTACTCCGGTAGGCCCTAGGAACAGGAATGTTCCTATAGGTCTTTTGGCGTTTGATATACCTACTCTACTTCTTCGAATAGCCTTAGATACATGTGAAATTGCATCTTCTTGTCCTACTACTTTCTTATGAAGAACTGATTCCAAAGATTGTAATCTCTTGGTTTCTGTCTTCATTAGTTTTGTAACAGGAATGTTTGTCATCTTAGAAATTATGGCTGTGATGTCATCTTCGGTAATTGTTATAGGACTTCTCATATCTCCATCTCCTTGGCCGCGCAGTTCTACCATTCTTTTTTGTAAATCTTCTTCTTTTTGTCTGAGCTCAAGTGCTTTGTGATATTTTTGCTCTTTTACTGCAGCTATTTTTGTAGATTCAATTTTTTCCAACTCTTTCTTAATTTGTTTGATCTTTGATTGTCCATCTGATGATGCAATCCCTCTCCATGCAGAAGCTTCATCTAGAAGATCTATGGCTTTATCTGGCAGATATTTCTCGGTTAGATATCTTTTGCTGAGTTTAACAGAAGAAGAAATAGCCTCATCGCTTATAGAAAGGTGATGGAATTCTTCATAAGATTTTTTGAGTCCTTGCAGAATTTGTATGCTGTCTTCTACGCTTGGCTCCTCAAGCAGTATTGATTGGAACCTTCTTTCTAGTGCTCGATCTTTTTCTACTGATTTTCTATATTCGTCTGTAGTAGTTGCACCTATTACTTGTAATGTTCCACGACTTAGAGCGGGCTTAAGAATATTTGCAGCATCTAGTGATCCTTCTGCAGACCCAGCTCCTACGATAGTGTGAATTTCATCTATAAATAGAATTAATTCTCCTTCGCTCTCCCCTGCTTCTTTTATGATGTCATCGAATCTTTGTTCAAACTCTCCTCTGTATTTTGTCCCAGCGATTACAGATCCTAGATTAAGCATAAGAACTCTTTTTCCTATTAGAGATCCTGGAACGTTCTCCTTCGCAATTCTCTGAGCAAGACCTTCTACAACTGCAGTCTTACCTACTCCTGGTTCTCCTATAAGGATAGGATTGTTTTTGGTCTTACGATTCAGGATGTGAATCATTCGTTCTATTTCTGTATCTCTTCCTATAATTGGATCTAGATCTCCAGTAGCAGCTTTTTCTATTAGATCTGTAGTGAAGTAATCCAGAACTGGAGTTTTACTTTTTCCAGTTTGTTTTTTTCTTTGTAGTGCATCAGGTTCCACCATTTGTCCTTGCATTCCTGCAATGGCTCCCTGAAGTCCTTGGAAGAAATTTTCCAGAGAGTATTCGAGGTTCTTATTTTGCTGCTTAAATTCACTTATCTGACCAAACATCTCTTCTATATGAAGCTTAAGATCAGAAGGATCTACCTGCATACTTTCAAATAGCAGTGTTGCTGCATTCTTTTCCCCGGTTACTAGTGCATGTAACAAATGCTCAGTTCCTACATTTGGATGTCTGAACTTATGAGCAGTAAGTACGCTCTGCTCTATTACATCATGTAAATATGCAGAAAGACCATGCTTTGTGTTTTGTCCTTCTATATCTTTTATCTTGTTTGCCTTTAGAAGTATGCGAACATTTTCTTGAGTTACTCCAGCTCCTGTAAGGATAGAAAATCCTAGAGATTTTGGAATACTAAGAAGTCCAAGCAATAAATGTTCTGTACCTATGTATGCAGACTTCATGTTTTTTGCTTCTTGTTCTGCGATTTGTAGAGCTAGTTTTGCGTTTGGAGTGAATCGATCGAATGGGTGCATAATGTGTTTAAAACGAATTAAATGCTTATGTGTTTCATATTTACTTTAGCACTCTCAGTTTTAGACTGCTAAAAGTGCTAATAGTCTGAATATATTACCATATTACGCATGTTTAAGCCCGTAACGTGATTTGACTTTTTTAGTAGATGGTTCAGATTAAGTTTTTTCCTTCTTTTCCGCTTACAATATTCCTCCCTGGAGCTTGTAGCTTAATTATGTTTAATGTTGTGTCGTCTTTACATTTAAGTTCAATAGAATCTGTTGCATCCGAAAGTGATGTTTCTATAAGTTTAATTTTTTTGTCATTTGAAGAAATTGTAACTCCAGGCCATGGGACTAGTGCTCTTACATATCTATCTATTTCTTCTGCTGTCATTTCTGAAGGGCTCACTATTCCTGATTCTCGTGTAAGTTTTTTGCAGTAAGTTGCTTCAGATTTATCTTGCTCCTTTTCTGGCAAATTCTTCTTGATTGTTTTTGTTAGTAAATCTGCACCAATTTCAGAAAGCCTTTTCCCAAGCGATGCAGTTGTATCGTATTTTTCAATTTTAGTTTTGCTTTGTGCAAGCACAGGGCCAGTATCAAATTCTTCTTCCATTCTTTGTACAGTTGCCCCAGTCTCTTCATCGCCACTCATTATGCTGTTTTGTATAGGAGATGCCCCTCTCCATCTAGGAAGAAGAGATGCATGCACGTTTATAGCTGCAACCTTTGGCACTTTCAAAATTGCCTTCGAAAGTATTTGTCCAAATGCAACTACAACTAGAAAATCTGGCGGCTTGTAAACATGTCTTGGAATTTCTGCGAAGTCTTTGTTTATATCATCTGTTTGAAATACAGGTATTCCGAGTTCAATAGCTAAGTCTTTTACAGAAGGAGGAGTGATTTCTTGTTTTCTGCCCACCGGTTTATCTGGCTGAGTAATTACAAGTGATACCTCGAAATTGCCATCATCATTTAGGGCCTGCAGTGTTGGGCAAGCAAACTCTGGAGTACCGAAGAAGATGACAGAGTGTTTAGACATCCTGATTATATTAGCTTATTTGATATCACCTCCAAAGTAGCAAGAAGCACCCCGCTCGCGTGCTTAAGGCGGTATATGCGACGAAATCAACATGGGATTGATAATATATTGGTACCCAAGAATGATTTCTTACGCAAAATACCGCCTGCACGCTTGCTGCCTGTCATGTCATACTTTGTTATCCTGAGTTTGTTGAAGTGCGTGTTGAAGCATCGCCCGGCACCACTTTCCACCTACGCTCTTCTTCCAGTGTTCCATCTAGCGAAAATCCTGCAGCCTTTTTATGTCCTCCTCCTGAGAATTTTTGTGCCATAGCAGAGACATCGACATCTTCTCTGAGTGTTCTGAGTGATCCTTTTACCTTTCCATCACGTTCGGAGAGGATCATAGAAAACTTCATTCCAGGAATTGAATTTAGATAATCTATTGCTCCATTTAGTTCCGAAAAATGAGATCCAGTGCTTCTAAAATCAGACATTGTTACAGCAGATACAGCTCCTCCTTCTGGGGTTATGGATATTTTTTCTAATACTTTCCCCCATAATCTTAGAGAGGATGGCTTTGTAGTTCTGTATACATTTTCTACTATCTTCTTTTGATCTGCTCCAGCGCGCAGAAGTCTGGCAGATGTTCTATATACTCTCTGGGAAGTATTACTATGCATCATGCTTCCTGTATCTGTATATATTCCAGTTAGTAGTGCGGTTGCTGCATCTGTATTTATTTTGAAATCAACTGCATCCATCATATCTACAACGATTTCACATGTAGATGCTGCCTCTGGATCTAGAAAATTAATCTGACCAAATTCTGAACCCGAAGGATGGTGATCTGCTTTTATGGTAGATATCCCTTTTTCTTTTGTAGTCTCAGGAGAGAATAGATACGGATGAATTTCATGAAAGCTAATTAATTTTGGTTCTGCAGAGTCTAGGAAAAAGAATAGATCTCCGCTTTGTGGATTTATTATGTTTTTTATAGATTCAACACTCTTTATAAATTTAAATGATGCAGGAGCTTGGTCTTTGCATGCTGAAATTATTTCTTTATCTTTGAAATTTTCCTTTAGTATCAATGAAAGGCCTAACATAGACCCAATTGCATCTCCATCTGGATTATCATGACAAACACACACAATACGCTTAGAATTTTCCATTTGCGTAAGTAATTGTGATGTTTGATTTACATTCAACATAAGGGGGAAATTTTACTTTCTGTTTGTATGTTTAACAACGTGTAACGTGTTGCAGCGTAATCCGGATTGTTGGTTAGTGTTTAGAGTACATAGAATATGTACACAACTGTTCTATACATTCCATATGCTCCAGCTACAAATGCAACTCCTATAAGAGAGCCTTTCATTGCTCTTTTGGCAGATTGCAAAAGAGTGTCATTTCCACCGGAAATAACCATCATAAATGCTCCAACTATAAAGATCGCAAGTCCTATAAAAAATGCTACTAGGAACATCGAATTGGTAGAAGTGATAGTTATATCATTCAGAGTCATACAAGGTATTCCACCCCAACAAACATCTAATTGCATAGGTGTGGTACTTGGTGGAGATGTAGCTAATGCCTTTTTAATCAGGATTGCATCTAGCACCAGTGCCTTTGCTATAAATAGTGTCTTCAGCATCTAGTAATTATACCACATATTCCCTTGGCAATTCTGCTTGAAATATCTACAATCTGGTCTTTCCTGGGCTTAAATTGCATGAATCCTAGAAATATGTTATAATACTATGATAACCAGTGATATCAAAAAACCCGTGCTAAATACTAAAAAAGCGCAAGTAGAGGCCAAAAAAACTATAGATGAGGCGACAAATATACTCATAGTCCCTCATGCAAATGTAGATCCTGATGGACTTGGCTCTGCACTTGCCTGCTACATGCTTTTCACTACTTTGGACAAAAAATGCACTGTGATATGTCCAGACACACTACCTGAGTCGTTATCGTTCTTACCTGGATTTAATAAGCTAGAACAAGAGATTGATTACAAGAAAGATTTCATCATCACATTAAATTGTGCAAATGGATTTGAGGTAGATAAGCTCAGATATGTTCCAGAAGAAAATGGGGTGAATATAATAATCACTCCAAAGAAAGGAGATCTAAGAGAAAGCGATATTTCTCTAAAAGATGGTCCCCTGCCCTATGATTTGGTAGTGGTAGTGGATACTGCAGATGTAAAACTTCTTGGATCTTTTTATGAAACACATAAAGATTTGTTCGATAAAGTTCCTGTCCTAAACATAGATCATCATATTAGCAATTCTAAGTTTGGTACTTGTAATTTACTATCTACTTCTTCTGCCAGTGCTACAGAAGTTTTGTATGAATGGTTTATGTCTGTAGGCGAATGGAAGGCAAAAATAACATCAGATATAGCTACACTTTTACTTACAGGACTTATAACAGATACCAGAAGTTTCCAGAATCCAAATACCACGCCTAGATCTCTAGAAATTGCTGCAGAACTTCTAGATATGGGTGCAAGGCAGCAGGAGATCATTCAATTTATATATAAAACAAAGCCACTAAGCACTCTGAAGATCTGGGGACGTGCTCTAAATAACATTCAGGTAAATAAAAAAGATCACATAGTTTGGTCGACTATAAGTAGAGATGACCTCGCCGAGATGGATGCAACCAGTAAAGAGACTCATGGAATAATAGATGATCTTCTTACTACTATTCCTGGAGCCGATGTATATATTCTGTTTACCGAGATTGAGGAAGGAAAATTAAAAGCCAGCATGAGGACAAGCGAAGAAAAAGATGCGAGTGTTATAGCCTCTGAGCTCTTTGAAGGAGGTGGTCATAATCGTGCTGCAGGATTTAGACGCGAAGGATATGGAAACTTCCAGTTGGAGGTTTTAGATTGTGTAAAGAAAGTGATTTCTAAAATGCAGGGTGTAAATGAAGATTTCACCGTAAAACCTTCTGATTCTGGATCCAAGAAGAAGGATCAGAAAAAGAATGAAGATGGGAGCATAGATATAGTTAAGGGGCTTAGTGAATAGGGGTATATGTCATCCTGAGCAGGCGATGCTTCAGCATCGCCGTGTCGAAGGGCGCTCACATGCTCGCTAAGCTTTAAAGCTTACGCAAAATACCGCCTGCACGCTTGCTGCGTTGGATTTGTATATATAAAACAAAGAAAATTAGTGAGTTTACTAAACTGCGGGTTAGAATAGTGACATAATTTAACCGTAATTAAATATGACTTCAGACCCAAAAGATCAGAAACAAGATGGCAAAGAAGAAGAGAAAGAAGCTGATAATTTCAAAGAAGTAGCAGCGCGTGCGCAGGCAGATTTGCAGAACTTTAAGACTAGAATGCAAAAAGAGGCGCAGGAGCTTAGAAAGTTTGCAGCTGTGCCTTTTATATTGAATTTGCTTCCTGTGTATGATGATTTGTCTAGAGGTGTAGATCACGATGAAGGATTTAAACAGGTTCTAGAAAAACTAGAGAAAGTATTTATAGATGCAGGACTTACAAAAATGACTCCTATGGGGAGTGCTATAGATCCATCTAAGCATGAAGTAGTAAATACAGCACCTGGCGAGAAGGACATAGTCACAGAAGTGCATCAGGATGGATTCGAACTACACGGCAAAGTAGTGCGTCCTGCTAAGGTGCAGGTTGGGGATGGTTCCTAAATGTGGTGTACATTATGCTTGACATAAATAATAAAAAGTCACATAATATTTTCCTTTTACAAAATACTATTTTTGCGAATGAAATTAACCATTCCGCCAAATAGGTTCTCAATCGATGGCATTCCAACTGAAGTGGATCAACGAGTCTTTAATGGCGAAGATAGTGTTTTGCCTAAAATTATTTTTATAAATCCTGATACTGGAGAATGCAGTTTTGAACGTAGTGCAATGATTAGAATGTTTACTTTTAGTGGTACTGCATTGCTGACTCCTTCAGCATTCAATTCTAATCTTTCTCATTTAAATGTAGATACTTTGGATAGGCCTAGGTTGCATGGTGATCTTTTAATTCTAAATTTGCAGAAAGGCGTTGCATATACAAGAGAAGAAATAAAAAATTTGCTCGAAGAATGTAAAGCTTGCAAAAGCTTGGTAGGTAAAATTGTATTGCTACGTACACAGCTGATGGCAAGCATTCTAAATATTACAGATAATACAGGTACACCTGATTATAATCGGCTTTCTAAAACACAGAAAGATCGACCTGGCCTTACTGCAAATGGAGCCGTTGAGTTAAGTAGTAGAAGCCCTAGTGCTATTATGGTGGATAATATAAGTTTTGAGTTGCAGGATGATGATACAGGTTTTTCAGCAACCCAAAGATTAGCTGTTCCAGATGGGGATGGCTTCGTTCCTCTTGTATATCATGTTGGAAATACGCAAGGTGAAGATTTTGTTGATAAATGTAATGGCAAAAGGGCGCATATAGAACTTGGAAATCCTCCAGAAGGACTTTCGGGCTATCCTGCTGGAGTTTACATCGATGAGTAGGGCCCTATTGAATAAATAGTGCGAAAACACTAATATTTCTTGTGAAACATGAAACTTCTAATTATTAAAAACATTCTAATACATGCGGCACTTGTTCCATTTTATTTCTTTGCTACAAAGGAGGTAGCTCTTATGCCAAATGATAAATTGGATACTCTTTTGCTTTTTGTTGGCTTGATTGTAATTGCACCAATTACTAGTAATTTTGTTTATAAATACAAAGATGCTATATCGGGTAAGGCGATTATTTGGGGGCATATAACTACACTATTTTCGATACTTGTAATTGGCATGCTTTTTGTTACTTTGGATGTTTTATTAATTTATATGATTGGAAATGTATTGGTATTTAGATTAGCAATAGTTCTTTTCTGGATTGCAGTTGTAACATTTGATTTTGCAGATTTTCTTACCAGAAACGATTCAAGACATGCATAAACAAGCCGATGTACTTTAGTCTATGTTTATCCTACTTAAGATAGATTTCTAAACGTTTTTATTCCTGCTGGAGAAACAATAGCCAATGCAACCAAGAAAGCGAGTAGCGTACTCATATCTGCTCCTGTCTCTGGTAAATCCACAACAGTCACAGAGCTAGTTGCCATTCTAGAGCTACTAGGTATTTCTTTTATCATATCTCCAGATACATATGAAGTTACGGAGAATGAATTGTTCTCAGCATCATTAGGGACCTCTGCTTCGATACGTGCAAACCATACGTTTCCAGAATCTATTTCGTCTATCTCCCAAGAGATTTTATTTTCTTCAATTTCTCCTTCGTGTGCATCAAGTATAGAAATTCTAGATGCATCGTATCTTTCTTCTACTTTTAGATTTTTCAAATCCTTTGATCCCAAGTTTTCTAGCTCTACCTGCCATGTGAATCTGCTTCCAGGTGCAGTGTCTCTGTTTTCTGGTGTTTTGCTTATTCTTAAAGCTACTTCTCCCTCTTCTTCATGTGCAAACATAGGAAAAAGCCTTGGAGGTAGATCACTCTCTGTGAGTTCACTTTGAAAATCAGATAGCTCAGGTTCTGTAGTCCTCTGAGGGATTGCAATCATTACAATGACAAGTGCTGCTGCTATTGAGATGCCTAAGATTGCAGATCGAAGAATCATAATAAAAGGAGGATATGTAAACATAGATTTACGCGATAAGCAATATAAATGTTCGTTATACCTAGATTAAGCACCCCGCTCGCGTGCTTAAGGCTTAATGCTTCGACACGTACTTCGTCTCACGAGACTTAAGCGTCGCCAGCTCCGCTTCAAGTGCTCGTTCGCTCAGTACGGCTCAGCATGACATATTTTGTTGTAACGGATTAAAATGTCATCCTGAGCGAAGCTGCGAGCCTTGCGAGCGGCGAAGTCGAAGGGCTACTAAATTCTAAATAATTTCCTCTAGCGGCTTCTTCCAAACTTCAATCAATTCTTCCATATCAGCTGATATCAAATCATCTACTTTCAAAATCTTATCCGAAGTAGTCTCCCCTATTTCAAAAATATCCAATCCATGTTTTTTGGCTAAATCTTTTAATTTGTCTTCATCACTTGTGACCAAAATAAATCCAGGTGTTTCACTAAATAGCATTTTTTCTGCAGATAGATCACTTCTCAAATTCTTCATAGTTGCACTTATCCCAAATTTCACTTTCTCTAGAGGAGAAGTAACAGTAAGCATCTCAAATAATGCAAGCATAAGTCCTCCTTCTGCAATATCGTGTGAGCTTTCTACAAGGCGCTGATCTATGGCATCTATCACAAATTCGATTTGTTTTTTTGATTCTGCAAAATCTGGTTTAGGAACATTTGCTCCAAGCTCTCCATTAACTTCGTAGTAAGCGGATCCTCCGCATTCATCTTTTCTTTCTCCTACAAGTAATATTTTCGACCCTGTGTTCTTTATAGAACTAGTTACTGCTTTTCTGTGATCTTTGATAACTCCAACACAACTGACTACTGCTGTAGGAGGAATAGATTTACCGTCAGGTGTGGAATTATACAAACTTACATTTCCGCTAACTATAGGTACAGGTTCTCCGTCTATATCTATTCCTTTAGCTGTTTCTGCGATTCCACGAATTCCTTCTTTTAGTTCCCATAATTTTTCTGGGACTTCAGGATTTGCATAATTTAAGCAATCAGTAAGTGCGCAAGCTGTTGCACCGACTGCTGCCACATTTCTCATAGATTCTAGAGTTGCATTCACTCCTTGCCAGTAAGGAGAAATTTTCCCATATTTCCCATTCCCATCACAAGATACTGCCACTCCTGTAAGTTTATCCTCTTCGCTTATATCCCATCCAGGATGAGTTCCTTCATGAACATAACTTTGTAAATCCTGTAACGGAGCAATTACTCCAGCATCTGCTTCTCCAGATTCTATAACAGTATTTCCTATAACATTCTTATCGTAGTGTCTGAAAATTGGTGCTTTTGATGCGTAGTTTGGATTTGAGATTATATTCTTCAATATAGTTTCGATGTTCTCTGGCTTTAAGTTTGGTTCAGTGAGATTAAATGTAGGTTCAGAAATCTCTCTGTCGTATTCAAGCCCACATGTAATATCTTTTGCACGAGCTTCGCATATTCTTTCGTCTTTGTAATTAAGTTTATATATAGGTTCCTTGGTTACTTTTCCTATAAGTGATGCACGAGCATTTTCTGCAATGCCTGGTAAATCCCAATCTTCATTGTAGTGCTGCAGAATATGTTCTGTGAGGTCAGGATGACACATCCAACAGAATCTCTCTTGCGTCTCTGCGCATGCAATTACTTCCGGTGGAAGATCAGAAATTGCAGTATGAACTTTGTCTATATCTACCTCTGCTCCAAATCCTTGTTCCGATACTTGTTCTACAGATGCACAAACCACTCCTCCAGCTCCTAAATCTTTGAAGCTAACTTTATCTAGTTTGTTATTTGCAACTAACCAGTCAAATAGTGCGTAAGTAGAGACTAGGATATGTCTTTCTAGGAATGGATTTGGTTCTTGTACTGCTCCTGTGTTTTTTTCTTTTTCATCTTCTTCCAAAATTACACTCGCAAATGAGGCTCCTCCGAATCCACTTCTATCTGTTGGTTTTCCTATAAGTATTATGTCGTAACCAACTTCTCCTGCTTCTTCTGGAACATAACTATGAATTATTTCATCTTCTCTTACTATTCCATGACACACTACATTCACCAGGCAGTTAAAATTATAGTCACTATCAAACTGAACATCTCCACCTAGATTTGGAATACCAAGTGGATTTCCATATCCGGCGATCCCACGAATAACTTCTTTTGCTATAGATACTGATTCTTCAGTTTTTAAATCTCCCAATCTAAGTGGATCGAGTGATCCAACAACTCGTGCTCCCATACATAGAACATCACGAACAATTCCTCCTACTCCAGTAGCTGCTCCTTCGTATGGAACTATTTGCGATGGATGATTATGGCTCTCGTGACTTACTACAATCCCCCATCTTTTACCTTCTGGACCATCTGTAATCGCCACTATTCCTGAATCCTCACATGGCCCCAAAATCACCTTTTTCCCGCTTGTAGGGAAGTATTTCAGGAACTTCTTACTAGATTTGTAGCTACAGTGCTCAGATCCCTGAATACCCCATATAACGGCTTCTACGAGCGTAGGATCTCTACCTAGGAAATCTACTATCTTACGTGCCTCTTCTACTGTGAGGCCTATTGAGTATTCTTTGAGTAACTTTTGCACTTCCTCATCTGTTCCTGCCGAGAATGGTAATGTGTCTTTTATGTTATAAGAATATCATATTTTCATTTTAGACTCTTAATTATTAAATGCCTGATACAGACATGTTTATGCTTTTTTCTTGTAATTTAGAGCGAGTTTTTTTTAAGCAGGCCTGAATGTCATCTTCAGATTCTTCTTTTGCAACATGAGAGCAATCAACATGAATTTCATATAATTCATGTAGTACACTAGTTGATAAATCCAGTATTTCATCTGGTATTGAATCTAAATTTTCACATGAAAGCGGCACAGCAGTTACAACTCCTTCTTCAGAGCAGTCAAAATATGGTGTTATAAGCTTCATTTCAGTGTCTATTGTGGTATTCATTTTTATTAAGTTGGATATAGAATATGTCTGATTTTAGTCTAATATGTTGCTATATTGTCAATATATACTAGAAATTTGGCTCTAGCATAAGAATTTTGGAGTTTTGAAGGATTGACATATGTTAAAATAATGTTTAAATTATAATTATGGATTTAAGAAGAAATCATGAGCAAACGCCCAGAAAAATCGATGGAGCGTCATGGGCGTTAAATATTAATCAATCACAATTTATTGCAATACAACGGCAGATTGCACATAGGTTACTTTTTGAAGCTATGAAAGAACAAAAAGAATTAATTGATACTAGTGTAAATGTAACAGCTGATGCGCCTATTATTCCTTTGGTCGGAGTAGCTTCTTTAGTTGCTTCACACCCATTATTTAGAGATAGTGTTTTGAAAATACTAAGACATATTGAAAATCATAGTCCTGGTTTAGCAGTGCCAGTTGATCATGTAGGAAAAACTCTTAGTGAGATGGTACAAATTTCAAACGAATCATTATCACAATATCTTGGTGATGGAGAAAGTCTGACATCATTTGATTGGGAGTCTAGTAGAGCGGAACAAAGCTTGCCTGTAGATGAAAAAGATATGAATGTTCTTATAGGAGCATTTGGTGTTTCAGAATCTTGTGAAGCTGTTGTATCAGATTTAGATCCTACTTATCATGATGATATAGAAAGAGATGCAAATGTTTTAAACGAAATAGTTCTAGCAGAGCTAGCAAAGCTAGCAGAGCTTGATGCAGAAGAAGGTGATTTGACTGAATGGGAGAGATAATAATAAAGAAATACTATTTTCTTTTTGTTCTCATAATCCAAACCCCAATAACTATCAAAGGAACAGTAAGCATCTGTCCTCTTGTTAGATGCATAAAGGCAATGTCGAATCCTTCCGAGGTTTCTACTCTTATAAACTCTATAAGAAATCTCAGAATTCCATAGAGTATTATAAATAGCCCAAGAGTTGTTCCTGGCTTTTTATATTTCTTTAGATGCATAAAACATACAGAAGTTATAAATAGATTTTTTATAATTGCATATATCTGTGTTGGATGTCTGAGATCCATTTCTCCTGGTATAGATATTGCCCATGGGAGATCTGTGACAGAGCCATAGAGTTCCTGATTTATAAAATTGCCGAATCTTCCAAATGCAAGTCCTATAGCTGCTGGAATTACTAGTACATCTGCAAGACGCCATATATCGATTGCATGCTTTTTAGAGAAAATCCACGCAGCAATTGCTACTCCTATTATCCCGCCATGAGAAGACATCCCTCCTTTCCACACCATAAATATTTCTAAAGGATTATCTCCGAAATAGTCTGCGCCATAAAAGATTACATACCCAAGCCTTCCACCGACTATAGTTCCCACTATTCCATATAAAAGTAATGTGGAGAGATATTCAGATGATAGATGCACGTCACGATATTTTTTTATTCGTGGAACAATCCAAAGAACCAAAAGAAAAGCAATCATATACATGATGCCGTACCAATGAATTGTAAGCGGTCCGATTTCTAGGAAAATTTGTCTCGTTGGGAAGATGCTCATATATGAAGTTTACTAGTTTATAGCTGTTAGTTTCTAGTTAAATAGTGGCTTAAATATATGTTGCTTTCCTCGAGTGAGTTGTGCTGCCTCTCGACATTCGCCAAAGGCGAATGCTCGAGGAAAGCACAACGAGTTGAGAGGCGATATAAATATACTAAAGAAGTCTTGCCCAAACAGCCCACCTGTTTCTCGTAGTTCCTACGGGATAGCAGGTAAACATTATAATCTCGCTCTTGCTCTTGTTTTGCAAAAGTAGCGAAGTCTGAGAGGCAGAAATCTCCTTGGATTTGGTTACCTCGTACTTATAAGTATTTTCGTATTTGTCTTTTACTTCCACTATGTCCCCTACCTCTGAATTTGGAAGTGCAGCAAAGATGTCTTCGAATGGATCCCCTATTGCATCCAAAGTAGGAGCGCTACTATGACCTGCAATTATTACCTGCCCCCTACTTCCGACTGCTGGAGAATGAGGATAAAGAGCGAGTCCGTTCTTGAGTGCGTACTGCATCTGATTTTCTAGCTCACGCCAATTTTTATTTTTCCAATGAATGTCAGATGGTCTTCCAAGTGGAGCAACTATTCCTAAATTACTATATACAAGTCGACCGACATCCAGTTCTGTGTCCCATCTTTTTTCTGCTTCTTTTTGTAGAGTGCTTGCTTGCATCGGATATGTAATTTTTGCCTTTTTTGCAATTTGTCCTGATCTTTGTGCTTTTCTCTCTCTGGCGAGTCTCCTTTTTTCTATTCTTTCTAGTCTTTTTTGAGCAGATTTACTGAGCGCAGTTCCATCTGCTCTGAGTGCATTTGCATCAAATATAATGTCCTTATCCAAAGCTCCAGATACGCCGCCCAGAGCGCCTCCTATGAAGATGACACTTAGTAAAAAGAGAATCGCGTGGTGATGTGAGTGATGCTTATGAAGCATTCTAAATGTTGGGTTTTGTGTGTGTTTTCTTAAGTAACTATTATATCATACGGCTTCGCGTTTAAAAAGGTCACCTTTTCGTCATATTGCCAAAATTTACCGACGATTCCGCTACGCCGCCATTATTCTCAGTATTGCTCATGTGAATTATGGTGTTTTAAATGCAAATCGGTATCATATTTCGCGTGATTGTACTAGGAATAGAAACATCGTGCGATGAGACCTCTGTGGCAGTTGTGAAGGACGGTAGAAAGATTCTTGCAAACGCCGTGACAAGTTCTATTGAGGATCATGCAAAGTATGGAGGTATATTTCCAGAAATAGCAGCTAGGCGTCAGGTTGAGTATATGATTCCTGTGATAGATAAAGCCTTGAGTGATTCTGGAATATCTATAGATCAGATAGATTTAATTGCAGTAACAGATCAGCCAGGACTTCAGACATCTCTCTTGGTTGGAATAATGACTGCAGAGACTCTTTCTTCTGTATGGAAAAAGAAGCTCATGAAAGTTCATCACACTATGGGGCATCTATCTTCTCCATGGCTTACGACTAGTGAAGATGAAGTTAAGTTTCCAGTTTTGTCTCTAAGTGTAAGCGGGGGTCACAGCGAGCTTTGGCTGAGGCAAAGTCACAAAGATGGAGAAATAATAAGTAGAACTTTAGATGATGCTGCAGGAGAAGCTTTCGATAAAGGAGCTGTTCTTCTTGGGCTTCCATATCCTGGCGGACCAGAAATTTCTAAATTGGCACTCGGAGGTAATCCTTATTATGCAGATTTTTGTAGTAAAGGATCTAATTTTGCAGTTCACTCAACTGACTTTAGTTTTTCGGGGATGAAGACTTCACTTAAATATTATTTAAGAGATAAGGGTGGGCTAGATGAACTTTCTTCTGAAGAGAAAAAAGATATAGCAGCAAGTTATCAACATGCGATCTGTTCTCAGCTTGTAAGTCGTGTAAAAAAAGCATTAGAAAATCATTCAGATATTTCTGAGGTGCATATAGTAGGCGGAGTTGCTTGCAATTCTTATTTACGAGATATGATGAAGAAAGCCTGTGGAGATAAAACACTTAGAATTCCAGAGCCTAAGTATTGTACGGATAACGGAGCGATGATAGCGAGTGCTGCTTACTTCTTAGAGTCCTGCAAACATAGGCAGTAGCGATCCTCCAACAAGTGCGATTAATCCTACAAATGCTATAACACGAACGACTTTTTTATTCATAATAATAAGAGTTACTTAACTATAATTTCCGAAGTAGTTTGACTAAAGCTTCCTTGTGCGTCATTTACTTCGAGGGTTGTCATGTATGTTCCAGGGACAGTGAATGTGTGATCGAGAATTGATCCAGAGCTACTTTCCTTTTCTCCATCTCCGAAAGTCCAAGAGTAAGTAGAAATATTTCCAGTAGAACATCCTGCGTTTAATCTTACTTCGAGTGGAGCTTCTCCTATAGATCTACTTGGGAAGAAGCATGCATCTAAAATAGGAGATCTAACTACTATGACTTTATTTGCCTCATATGAACCACCTTCTTCTGTGAGAGCTTTTACTACTACTGTGTATGTCCCCTCTTCTTCGTATCTATGAGAAGCTCGGGCGCCAAGAAGTTGTGGCTCTGATTGTAATTTTTGTTCATCTCCAAATAGCCATGCAAAACCAGTTATTCTTGCATCAGGTATAAATGATTGTGATGCATCGAAGTTAACAGAAAGTGGAGCTATGCCAGTAGAAGGTAGTGCAGAAAAAGTAACACGAGATTTAGGAGGAAGAACTTTTATTTCCATTGGGAATTTTTGGATTCTACCTTCAGCATCAGATGCAATTAAAACTACAGGATATGATCCTTCTTTTTGATATCTAGCATGATATGTATCTTCTGATGAAAATACTCGAGAGGCTCCTTCTTGTTCCCATTTAAAAGTAATAAGCGGAGTTTTTGTAGAAGCATCCAGCTCAACTTCAAGTGGTTCCCTTCCTTCTACAATTTTATTTGATGGTTTTGGTGAGCCTGTAATTACAACATCATTCAAAGACAGTGGTTCCATTACATTCACTTCTGTAGAAGTCCTGGCTATTCTTCCTATTTTATCTGTTACCTTTAGAGTTACTCGGTAATCTCCTTTTTTCGAAAAGATATGACTTATTCTTTCTCCTGAATCTTCTTCTTTTCTAGCATTGGATGAGCCAGTTTCGAGAAACTCCCAGGAAATATCTTTTGCTTCTATTGCTTCTTCAGTTTTTGCTTTGAAGATTATTCCAAGTGGTGCGGTACCTGTGAGTTCTCCTTCTATTTCCATAGATATCTCAAATGGCTGTTCTCTACTCTCTTCTACGTTTATTGGCCTTGTATATACCTCTTGTAAGCCACCCTTATATTTTATAGTTACTCTAGATTGGTGAGTTCCAATCTCAGAAAAAGAATGTACAGAAGTTAATCCATCGACAGCGGCAGCACTTTGTATTTCTGCAGTGCCATCACCATTAAAATCCCAAAGCAAGACTTCAACATTCTGTGGATCTTGTGCTAAGTAAGTAGCATCAAAGGTTATATCTTCGTTTATGATCGGATCTTCTGGAGATATGCTGATCATTATATTTGGTATAGAAATTCGTGTTCTTGCTGTTTGAGTTTTACCATTACTTAAAAGCACTTTTACGTTTGGGAAAAATGTTCCCTTTCTTTCGTATACAGTTGTAACTTCTTTTTCTTTTGTGTCTGCATCAGCTTTTCCATCACCATTGAAATCCCATTTATATTTTTTGGCAGAGAGTCCCTGTTTTTTTAATATATCTTGCATAGAGTGGACTCCGAATGTAACTGTTACAGGAGCTGTAAGACCTTGTGTGTCTTCTGGCTCTATAATGTCTACAGGAATTGGAACAGATCTATTTATAGATCCAAAGACCATAACTGCAACCATTATGATTATAAGTGTGAGTATTCCTGGTCTCATAAGTGCGCGCTGAAGATCTGCAGGCTCAGCGCCAGATTTGATCATCCTGAGTGCTATGAGTGCAAGCAAGGAAAGTGATAGAGCGCTTACTGCACCGTAGAACAAGTTTCCAAAAGCTTTAAGTCCCTGTCCTCCTCCATCTGGAGATGGAAGAGATACCATGAGATAAAATGCAAAGAATATATAGAACATAAAAAATATTCCTGCTCCACCGAGAATCATAAGAAGAAGTTTTTTCTTCTTAGCAGCAAACGCTGCATCGCTTGCAGGAGCTTCTTCAATAGCTTCTGTTGTGCTCTCCTCTGGTTCATTTGGAGACTCAACTGGTGAAAGTGGATCCACGCCTTCTGGCATGGTGTTTATCGTAGAACATTGTTGCGTTGTAGGAAAGGGGCAGTTAGATTCTGAGACAGTTGACTGATGTTAATTTTCAATTTCTAATTTTCAATTTTCATTCAAGGATAAAGATTCAATGTGCAATGTTCAAATATTTGCATTTGGAGTATTAAGGTCTATTATTGTTTCCTATGATTTCTAGGAGTACACAAACTGATAAAAAGTTTGATCTGGAGGAGAGAACGGCAGTTTTTGGTGAAAATGTAATACATTTATGCAAATCTGTTATAAAAGATGTAATCACACGTCGTATAATTGATCAGATTGTTGGTTCTGCGACGAGTATTGGTGCTAATTACATGGAGGCAAATGGTGCAAGTTCCAAAAAAGATTTTCGTAATAAGATTCATATTGCAAAGAAAGAATGTCAAGAGACAAAACATCATCTTCGTATGCTAGCAGCAGCAGTTCCGGAGAAAAAACAGGAAATTCGTAAATTATGGCAAGAATGCCAAGAGCTAACATTAATTTTTCAAAAAATTACTTCATCCTTAAAACCATCTGAGTAGAAGTTTGGAAATTATATATTGAAATTTGAATGAAAATTGAAAATTAACTAAAGTTTATGAAGTAACTCTAGACACCTCTGCCATATCCGTATCGCCTTGATTTGCTACTTCTTCTCCTCGCTCTTTCATGGTTTTGAATCCGTGCTTCTTAGCATATTCTTCTAGTTCTTTTTGTAATGCTCCTTCTAGAATTAAATTTCTCATACCATCATCTATCATAAGAAGTTCAGGAAGAGTCATTCTTCCTTTATATCCTGTGCCAATACATGTATCGCAGGAGTTATTTTCTTTTTTGCCGTCACAATCTTTGCATACTCTCCTTATAAGCCTCTGAGCCAAGATGCCTCTAAGTGCTGGAGCGAGCATATAAGAATCTACTCCCATAGAGAGAAGTCGTGGAATACTTTCTATAGCTGAGTTTGTATGAAGAGTGGCGAAAACCATGTGACCAGTAAGAGCAGCGTCTGCCGCTGTTTTTGCAGTTTCTGCGTCACGTATCTCACCTACCAGAATTACATCTGGGTCTTGTCTGAGAATTGCACGAAGCCCTTTTGCAAAAGTGTAATCATGTTTGTGGTCTATCTGACTCTGTACTATTCCTTCTAGTGGATATTCGACTGGATCTTCTAGTGTAATTATATTTTTACCAGTTCCAACAAGTGTGGATAGAAGTGAATAAAGAGTAGTAGTTTTACCAGATCCAGTAGGACCAGTTACAAGCATAATTCCATGTGGCTTTTGTACTAAGTCTCTCATTTCTTTTTCTATGTCTGCTTGGAATCCAAGTTTTTCAAGTGGCACTATCCCCTTCTTTGGATCAAGTAAACGAAGAGTAAACACTTCACCGAATTTAGATGGCAATGAAGATACACGAACTTTTACTTCACGTTTTTCATCACTATCTTTTATGTTATGAGCAAAAGCATATTCTCCATCTTGTGGAACATTTGTAATATTCAAACTTAGTTTCGAAGCAAACTTTATTCGCCTAACTACATCAGTGTATAGTTCGTGGGTCATTGTAAATACCGACTGCATGATTCCGTCCTGACGCCATCCAAGTTCCACATTTTCTTTCTTTGGGAAAAAGTGGAGATCGGATATCCCCTCTTCGACTGCTATGTCATGAAGAGTGGATAGGAATTCATCCCCTTTTTTGTTTTCGAGTCTGGTCTGTATTTGTTTCATTTATCCCTCTATTCTACCATATATGGCGAGATATCGCACTACTTCCCAGGTGAGTGATACGCATAGAAAGCGCATGTTTTCGCGTAGAATAGAGATAGTTCATGGAATCTTGCTTGTGATACTTCTGGTGATAGTAGCAAGGCTTATAGAACTACAAATCATACGTGGAGCAGAATATGAGGAAATAGCTCGCGCACAGCATTTCGGAGGTATTGTTCTTCCTGCTAAAAGAGGTGAAATTCTTAGTAGAAATAGCAAAACAAATGAATTGAATATCTTGGCTACAAATACAACTCTCGATCTTTTATATGTAGATCCGTTTGTGACGGATGACAAGAGTACAGTTTCGAGACTTCTTGCAGAAGAATTACTTATAACAGAATATGACAATCTGTGTAGAGAGGGAGACAAAGATTGTCCACGCGAACTTCGCGAGTACTATGAGTCAGCCTTTGATCCTCTAAAAGAAATAAATAATCAGATAAACGAATCTGATGAAGGTGAATCAAATAATAGAATTATACTTCCTATAGAAACAATAAGAGGTCAATTTTCAAATGATATTTTTAAAAGAATAAATGAAGAGTTTGTATCTTTTATTCCGCTTTTGTATGGAGCAAACAAAGTTCAGGTAAGAAAAATTCAAGAGTTTGGTATACCAGGTATTTATGCATCAGAAAACAGTAAACTTGTGTATGCGAATCCGGTTCATATTCCTCAGTATGAACGTCACAGAATTGCAAAAATTATTTCTCCATCACTTGCACTTGAACCTGAATTTATACGAGAGAGATTAGTAAAAAGAAGGCTTAGATATGTACCTATAATGAGAAGGATAAAGCCAGAGTTTTCCAAGAGGATAAAATCGCTTAAGAAAGAATCAATAGAACGTACTGCGCAGCAGAGAAAGGAGCTTATAAAAAGAGGAGATAAAGAAACGGCAAATAATATTTATGATCCATTGCGTGGAATAGCACTTATTCCTGAACATTGGAGAATATATCCAGATGGAACTGTAGCATCTCAGATTGCAGGATTTTTAAATATTAATCAGCAACCGCAAAATGGAATAGAGAGAACTTTCGATCATGATCTACGTGGTCAAGAAGGTCGTATAAGTGCGCTTACTGATCCTTTTGGAGGACAAATAGTTTCAGATGATCAAAGTATAATCCATGCTTTGGATGGAAGAAGCGTAATCCTAACTATAGATAGATTTTTGCAAAAGAAAGTAGAAAATATTCTTTCTGCAGCTGTAGATGAGTTCGAAGCAGATAGTGGACAAGTAATTGTAATGGATCCTTCTACGGGCAGAATAATAGTTGCTGCAAATGCTCCACTTGTGGATGCAAATAATTATAGTTTGGTTTTTAAAAAAGAGCCTTACGATATTCCAGATGATTTGATCCCAAGCATAGTAGTAGAGATAGCAGATCCAGAAACTAATGATCTGGTAATGAGAGGATATTTGAATGATGCAACTCCTGAGGGGCGTGTTCATTTGAGTCGAGAGCTTCAGGAAGAGCTACTAGATTTAGAGAAGTACTATGACATAGATGATTTGAAGAGATATTTCTTATATACAGGTGAAAATAATCGTTTCGAACTATTCCTAGAGCGTGGAAATGATGGAGATTATCACTGGCTTAGATATAAAAATCGCATAGGAGTGGGTGCTTATATAAATCGTATTAGCCAAGAAATATATGAGCCTGGATCTGTTTTTAAGCCTATTACAATGTCTATAGCAATAGATCAGGGGGAGATAACTCCAGATGATATGTACTTAGATGAAGGTACTGTAGAGATAGACGAATATATTATTGCCAATGCAGAAAATAGAGTTTTCGATGAGGTAACTATGACGGATTGTCTTTCATATTCTGTAAATACATGTATGACGCATGTCTCTAGAAAACTTGGTAAGAAACTTTTTGCAAACTACATAAAGAGATTTGGTTTTGGTCGTATAACTGGAATTCAGCTTGAAGATGAAAAGCCAGGTAATGTTTTGGATTGGAGAAGATGGAGTGATGCTCTGCTCGCTACTGCTTCTTATGGTCAGGGAATTTCTGCTACTCCACTTCAAATTGTTACTGCTTTCTCTGTACTTGCAAATGGAGGCAAGCTTGTGAAGCCTACAATAATAGATAGTTGGATTGATTCGGATGGAACTATAGAAGAAGTTTATTCAAAGACCTTGGAACAAGTAATTACAGAAGAAGCTGCAGCAACAGTAACTGCAATGCTTACAAAGGGTATGAATGAAGGATTTGCTCGTGCTGCAAAAGTAGATGGATATCGTATGGCTGGAAAAACTGGCACCAGTCAGATAGCTGGTCCTGGTGGTAAATATGAAAGCACTGGAAGTGGATCTTCTATTACCTCTTTTGCTGGATATGCTCCTGTAGATAAGCCTAGATTTGTAATGATAGTAAAATTTGATCGTCCTAGAACTGTGGAATATGGCTCCCAGTCCGCTGCACCGGTATTTAAGGAGGTTTCTAAGGTGTTGTTTGACTATTACGGAATACCTCCGGATGAGAAATAGGGCTTAGGTATTGTAAGTACAGTAGGTATCGTAGGTAATGTAGGTAGCATTTAATTTGTAGGATTAAGTCTGTACCTACATTACGTACAATACCTACCATACCTATAATAATACTTTGCATGTTTTCAAATAAGAATCCAAAGATATTTCTTGTAATACTTGCCAAGTAGTGACTTACTACTTGTAGTGCACATGTGTGCGAAATATTCGAATTGTCCTTTCAAAACGGAGTGGTTGAAATGCGAAGAATAGAAATCGAGGAAATTGGTGGCGTGACTGTCGTGAAATTTGTGGATGAAAAGATTATGGACGAGGGCAACATTCAAATCATGGGAAATCAAATGTTTGGTCTCGTTGATGAGGATGGAAGAAAGAAAATAATATTAGATTTTTCGAATGTCAAGTATCTGCATACTGCAGCGCTTAGCAAGTTCACTACAATGAATAAGAGGGCGAAAAACGCAAAAAGTAGACTAAGATTTTGTTGCATTTCTGGCCAGCCACTTGAAGTCTTTACTATCAGCCTGCTAAACAGGCTCTTCGACATCTTCGACACGCTCGAAGAAGCCCTCGAGGGCTTCTAGCTCCGAAACACATGTGAACATCCGTGAATCCCAACCAACCCGAAAGGAGGTGGCATATGAGATTCACGAAAAACCGGCTTCCTGTTACAGGGAGGCCGGTTCGACCTGTGTAAAATTATCATGATAATGATTGATTTTTGCCTTTCAGAGTGACTTACTATTTGATAGTGCACATGTGTGCAAAATATTCGAATCGTTCCTTCAAAGGAGTGTAGAGAGATGGATCCAACACAAAGTACTGAACCCAATGTTGAAGTGGTAGGAGGAGTTTCCGTATTGACCATAATGGATCCACAATTCCTTGGATCCGAACAGACCGGGTCAGTCAGGACGGTGCTCACTGCGGTGTTTGAAGAAGGGGCTAATAAGGTTCTGGTTGATTTCTGCAATATGGAATTTCCTAGTTCCCCTGCCCTTGGTATGTTGATGAATATCAGTAAGAAATGGGTTCGGGGTCAGCCACGAAAAATGAGGTTCTGTGGAATGAAGCGAGATGTTTTTGAAGTCTTCACAATGACCAATCTTGTACAGTTTTTCGACGTCTTTGATGGTAATCGTGAAGACGCTCTCGTCGACTTCTAGTAAAACACATGTGACAATCCGTGAATCCTTAGCCAAAGAAAGGAGGCTAAACGTGAGATTCACAAGGAGCCGGTCTGCCGAAAGGCAGGCTGGTTCGACCTGTGTAAAATTACCCCGATTCTGATTGATTTTTGGCTTTCATAGTGACTTACTACTTGTAGTGAACATGTGTCGGGGGACATTTTTGATCCTTGTAAACGGAGTGGAGCGATGAAAGAAACAGCGGAATTGCAAGTTGAAGATGTGGATGGTGTGACAGTTGTCACTCCTGCTGCAGAGCAGCTCACGAACGAGACGCTCATTCTCCATGCTGGAGAAAGACTATTTGCCCTAGTTGAGAAGGATGGCAAAAGGAAAGTGTTGATCGATTTCTCTGTGATTCAGCAAACAAGCAGTGTGTTTATTGGCAAGCTGATGACCCTGCAAAAAAAGCTGGAGAGGGTAACAAGCTCAGCAAAGAATCTCAAACTTTGCGGAATTTCTGAAGATGTCTACGCAGGTCTCTTCAAGGCTACAAAGCTATATCTTACTTTCGATATCCACGAAAATCGCGAAGTGGCGTTGCTGGAATTCTAGCCGAAACACATGTGAACACTGTCGTGAATCCTTAGCCAAAGGAAGGAGGCTAAACGTGAGATTCGCGAAGAGCCGGTCTGCCGAAAGGCAGACTGGTTCGACCTGCTCGTGTTAGGTATTTTATGTATCTTAGGTACTTTAAGTAATTTAGGTACAAATTTAATACGACGAATTAAATTCTGCCTACATTACCTACGATACCTAATGTACCTAAAATACCTATTTAACCGTCACACTCTTCGCCAAATTCCTTGGCATATCCGGATCTTTACCTCGTTTAATTGCGAGATAATATGCGAGGACTTGGATAGGAATTATGTTTACTATTGCCTGAGCAGTTTCTGCATCTGGTACTTTTATCCATTCATCGAAAACTTCATTATTTTCTGGTGCTACTCCTATTATGTGAGCACCTCTGGCTTTTAGTTCTATGGTATTACTTAGAGTGTCCATTTTGGTTTCATCATTACCGATCAGTGCAATACAAGGAGTTCCTTTTTGGATCAAAGCTATAGGACCATGTTTAAGTTCTCCGCCTGCAAATCCTTCTGCATGAACATAACTTACTTCTTGAATTTTTATAGCACTTTCTAGTGCCATAGGATAATTCCAACTTTTTCCTATTATGTATACGTTCTCTTCTTCTTTTATATTTTCCGCGATTCCAGATACGTGTTCCATATATCTAGGATTCAACATGTCATTAATCATAGAAGCAGTTTCTAGCAGCACTGCCCTTCCCTCGTTTAGTTTATCTGCAAGTGCATAAGCAACCAGAAGCATAACTGCCATTTGTCCTGTAGCAGCTTTTGTGGAGGCTACAGCTCGTTCTGGGCCTGCATTTATAAGCAATGTGTAATCTGCTTCTCTATCTATCGTAGATCCTTCTGAGTTTACTACTGCGAGAACCTTTGCCCTCTTAGACTTTGCGACTTTCATAGCTTCTAGTACGTCTGCAGTTTCTCCACTTTGTGAGACCACAATAAGCAAACTCTCTGGCACCAAGAAATGATGGTATATAGGAAACTCAGATGCTGGAGTGAAATTTACATGTTTCTCTGCAACTACAGAGAAGAAGTACTCAGATGCCATACAAACCTTTCCGGCAGTTCCGCAGGCAGATAAGAATGTTCCTTGGGCATCGCGAATAGCATTTGCAATTGTTTGAATCTGTTCTTCGTCTTGGTTCACTGCTCTAGCAATAGTATCTTTCTGATCCATTATTTCTTTTAACATGAAGTGCTCGTATTCACCCTTCTTTGCTTCCTCTATATCCAGAGTGATTTCTACATTTCTTTTATCTATTTCTTTGCCTGAATTTATTTCATAGAAACGAGTTTCTTTTCCGTCTGTTATTACCATTTCTCCATCGTCTATGTAATTTACAGTTTTTGTGTGCTCCATGAATGCAGGAATATCTGAAGCTATGAAGGTTTCATCTTCTCCTCTTCCTACAATAAGTGGAGATCCTGTTCGAGCTGCTATTAGCTCATTTGTTTCAGTGTTTATAATAAGAAATCCGTAACGACCTTCAAATCTCTGACATGTAATTCTAACTGCCTCTGGAAGATCCTTACTGGTTTTTAGATTCTCTGCGATCATATGACATATGATTTCTGTGTCTGTTTCGGATGTGAATGTATGACCTTTGTTTTTTAGCTCCTCTCTAAGCTCTTGGTAATTTTCTATGATTCCATTGTGAACTACTGAAATTTTCTTATCACAAGAAATATGAGGGTGAGCATTTTCTTTTGTTACTCCACCGTGTGTTGCCCAACGCGTATGAGCGATCGCTATACTGCTAAGTTCAGAAAATGATTCTGGATTTACTCCTCCAATCTTTCCTACATTTTTTTCTATAAAAATATCTCCATCAATCATTCTAGCTACTCCCCAAGAATCGTATCCTCTGTATTCTAGGCTCTTTATGCCACGAACTACGATGCGTCCTGCATCCTTTCTATTTCCTACATAACCAAAGATTCCACACATAGGGAGATTGTAGCAGGAGAGGTAAGATTGAGATAATAAAAAGAAGTTAATAACAAGTAGTTAGTGGTTAGTGAGTAGTGGGTAGTTGTGATGAATATGTCATGCTGAGCCGTACTGAGCGAGTTGAACTTGAAGCGGAGCGACGAAGTCGCGATGCTTAAGTTCTACGAGTCGAAGTGCGAGTCGAAGCATAGTCACTAACCACTGTTTAATAATAGAGTTGCTATCTCCTACCACCACTTTCTAACACTCCCAATTCCTCTGCTCCTGGAATATCTACAACTTTTACACCTTTTACTAGAGCATCCATATTTTCTTGTATTGCGCTTAAGCGTTTTTGTCCTGGTTCTATTATATCTTCGTATGCATCTAGTAATCGTTCTGTAATTACTAAATCTGTCTCTGCTTCAGAGAGAGTGTCTTGTCTGTTTTTTATATCATCCAGTAGCAACGTAGTACTTCTTCCTGAACTATCAAGTATAGAATCATCTATCTCTTTTCTTAGATCTTTTACTCCCCTGCCAAGCCTTTTTACATCATCTGAATAAGAATCTCTATTATCAGACAAAGTTCTTATTCTTACTTCTGCTTGTTTAACATGAGATGAAAGAGATGAAATATATTCTCTAAGTGCAATAGATCTATCTTTTGATCTGTTTAGATAATTTTGAACATCTACTTCTAATACTTCTACAAGTGCATCTATAAGTTCAGTATCTTCTGTGATTCTTCCTTTTGGCAGATTTATTTCATCTGGAATTTCTTCGTCTGCTTTTGCTTCCATACTTAAATCTGTACCAACATAAGTTCCTACCAATGCAGCCTTTTTATTTGATTTTCGTATTATCTTTTTGGCAAATTCTGCACTTGCGCGCATAGAGCTTCTACCAGTTTGTATGCTAGATGGATCGAATTCTTTGTCTCCGCCGATACAGGCGGAAAGTGCTAGGGTGAACAGTAGCAAATACTTTCTCATATCAAGTTGTAATTAAGTCTGATGCCGCGAAGTCCCGAGCTAGCCGAGGGACGAAGTGGTATCACATCTTATATTATACAATATATCTATACATTAGTCATCTATGCTAAATTACCTCTACTGCTCGTAATTTGGTGTTTGCAGTGCGTGACTCTTCGTAATTGGAAGTGCTACAAGCCAAACTCTTCCAGAAATATTTTCTGTCTCTACATATGGAGTCTCCTCTCCCTGAGCGTTACGAAAGCTTCTGGAATCTAAGCTCCCCTGTCTGTTGTCGCCAAGTAAAAAGTAAGATCCGTTTGGTACAAAATATTTTTTCTCACTCTTATCCCCTGTTCCCACAGGCGCTATAAAAGTACGACCTGTATTTTTTTCATCTAAGTAATTTTCTTTTAGTTCACGTTCAACACCATTGTCTTCTATAAATACGTCTCCATCACGAATAACAATCTTATCGCCTGGCATTCCTATTATTCTTTTTACGTAATATTTTCGTGAATCAGATGGTGGGTGAAATACGACTACATCTCCACGAGATGGTTCTCCAAAAATATAATTGAATTTATTTATTATGATGTATTGATTATCTTCTAGAGTTGGAACCATAGAATTACCTTCTACTTCGAAGGGTGAAACTATAAAAGTACGTATAACTGCCACTGTGGCTACGATAATTACAACATTCAAAAGAACGTCGCATACGTTGTATAGAAAACTTTTTTGCGCCTTATTCACAGATCTATTAAATGGCATTGGGTACAGGATAACACGAGTTCCCCTATTACAAAAATAACGGATGCTATAGAATATGAACATGTTTGAACGCCTCTTTTATAAACATCTGGAGGATGATGAGGAATTGTATGTCGCTATACATAAGCACTGGGTACATGGAGTGAAGGAATTGGTCTTACCTTTTATTTCTTTAGTTGCATCTTGGGGAGTGCTTTATTATTTGCCATTTACTCCAATGGTAATACTAATTATTGCAGTGGATATAGGAATATTGGTGTGGATGCTTAGAAATTTTTTGGATTATTATCTAGATGCTTGGCTTATTACTAATACTGCTGTGATAGATGTGGAATGGCATGGATGGTTTCATAGGCAAAGCACCAGAATAGATTATAGTTCTATAGAGGGGGTAAGTTATGAGATAGAAGGAATACTAGGAACTATTTTTGGATTTGGAACTGTAAGTATAGAAAAAATAAGTACTGGCTCTGTTTTCTCTATAGAAGATGTTAAGCGTCCGCGGGATGTAGAATCTACAATTCTTGCGTGTCAGGAATCTTGTATACGTACAAAGAATATGAAGGATAGCTCAGCTATAAAAGATATAATCGCAGATATAGTTTCAGAGAGAATGTATTTAAAAGAGAGAGAAGGAGAGGAGGAAGAAGTAGAAGTAGAATAAATTTTTAATTTAATATGAAGCCAAAAAGAGTAATCATTGGGCTAGGTAATCCAGGAAAGGATTATGATGGAACTCGTCATAATGTTGGGTTTGCAGCGATAGATAAGATTGGAGAAAAATTTGGCGAATCTAATTGGCAGCCAAATCAGAAGTTTATGGCAGACACAATGGAGGCAAATATTGAGGACTCTCCTGCTCTACTTGTTAAGCCTGCTACATATATGAATAGATCAGGTGAATGTGTGAAAAAAATAATTGATTTTTACAAGCTTGAACCAAAAGATGTTTTAGTTCTTGCAGATGATATAGACCTAGGAGTTGGAATGACTCGCCTGAAAGATTCTGGTAGTGCAGGATCTCATAATGGACTTAAATCTATTGTGGAACAGATTGGAGAAATCTTTCCAAGAATCAGAATTGGAATACGAGGTGAAACAGCTCCAGAATCTGGAAGCTTTCAGCAGGCAGGCGTTGATCTATCTTCTTATGTGCTTTCTAGGCCTACTGAGAATGATAGAGGGAAGATAGATGGTGCTTTCGATGAGGCATTGTCGCTAATTTCTGTTTAGCATTCCGCTCGCTCGCTTAAGGCGGTATATGCGACGAAATCGACGTAACCCATCACCGTTTATTACTTATCAGAGGTTTCGGATCGATTTCTTACGCAAAATACCGCCTGCTCGCTTGCTATTCTGTATGTCAGGCTGAGTCGAAGCATATTATTCCAAAAAACGGCTATTTCTGGTAAAATAGTAGGAAATGCTTAGTGGAATGAAAAATTTCTGGCAAAGGAACCACGGTCGCCTTATGCGAGCGATGGATTCCATAACTAGCCTTTCTTATCAGACTTTGTTTCTCATATGGATAGGATTAGCTCTTGGATTTGGTGTTGTATATTTCTTGCTTGAATATTTACCTGGACATGGACCAGAAGCACTAGAGGGAATGAATACGATGCAGAGACTCGCAAATACTTTGTATTTCAGTGTGATAACTGCAACTTCTACAGGATATGGTGATGTGACACCGAATGGTTTTTCTAAATTCTTGGCAGCAATTCAGAGTATGTCTGCGTTATTTGTATTTGCTGTATTTGTAACAAAGCTAGTTTCACACAGGCAAGACATTGCTCTCAAACAAATACATAAGCTTTCATTTGAAGATATGTTCCATAATATCCGTGAAGGATTTTATATAGTCAGAAAAGATCTAGATAGAATTATGATTCTGGCAAATGAAAAACATGCAATAAGTGAAGATGAATGGTTTGATTTAACAACTGCATACAGACAAGCGCAGAGTTATTTGCGTCGTATACCTGATTTTTATGATGAGAAAAACAGGCTTTATACGATAGATGATAAACGCGAAGAACTTCTGCAAGAAGGTGTTCATAGAACTATGTATCGTGTGGATAGATTGATTTCTATGCTTGGATCTAAACATGTAGATTGGATTGCTCAAAAAGAATGTGTTTCCGAGCTTCACCAGCTACTTGAGACCTGTAATGGAATTGTGCATTTTTGGAGAAAGCAGTCTCCGCATCACAGACTTAAGGATTTTGAGGAGCTACTTGATCTAATCGAGGAAATTCAAAAGATGATAGATCGGGGGGTTCATAAGCACGAGTAGTGGTACAATCTACGCGTGGCAATCAAGCGTCCAGCTAGAAGGCAAAAAGTAGTAGATACTAAGTCTAAGAATAATGACACTGAGGTTTTTGAACAGACGTTACGTCCTAAATCGATTAAGGAATATATAGGACAATCAAAAATAAAAGAACACATGCTTGTATATATGCAAGCGGCGAAGCAAAGGAAAGAACCTCTTGGTCACACTATTCTTCATGGGCCTCCAGGTCTTGGTAAAACAACCTTGGCTCACATCGTAGCATCAGAGATGAATTCCCAGATCAGACTTACTACAGGTCCTGCTATAGAAAAGCCTGGAGATTTAGCTTCTATACTTACAAACTTACAATCAGGTGATGTTTTATTTATAGATGAGATTCATAGACTTCGTCCTGCTATAGAAGAGGTTTTATATAGTGCTATGGAAGACTTTGTTCTGGATATAATGATCGGAAAAGGGCCATCAGCGAGATCTATGAGAATAGATGTAAAGCCGTTTACTTTGGTTGGAGCGACTACAAAAGTAGGTTCAGTAAGTGCGCCTCTTAGAGATAGGTTTGTACATAATTTTAAATTAAGTTTTTATAATCATATAGAGATGACATCCATAGTGAATCGTTCTGCAAATATTTTAAATCTATCTATAGAAGAAAGTGCAGCACATATGATTGGATGTTCTAGTAGATCAACACCTAGAATTGCAAATAGAATCTTGCGATCTGTGCGTGACTTTGCACAGATGAATAAAGAAGAAAATATCTGTGAGTCTCGCGCTCGAGATACTCTGAAATCTTTGGATATAGATGGTAAGGGATTGGATGCAACTGATCGTGAAATTCTGTCTACAATAATAGAGAAATTTGCAGGAGGCCCTGTAGGACTTTCTACCTTGGCAGCTGCCACTGCAGAAGAAGAACAAACTCTAGAAGATGTATATGAGCCATACTTACTTCAGCTTGGATTTTTGAAGAGGACAACGCAAGGAAGAGAGGTTACTCCTCTTGCTTATGCACATATGGGCCTGGAAGTACCAGGAGGAGTTGTACAGGAAGCTATGCTTTAGCTATTGCAGAGCGAATTCCTTCTTCAAACCTATCTCTAGAAAATTCCTGAGCTCTATTTTTGCATGCCTGTGGATCGAATTTTGTTTTATCAAAGTTTTTAATAATTAGCTCTAGCTGATCTGGGTCTTGGAAAAATTCTCCAGTCTGATTTTCTAAAATAGTTTCCAGTGCTCCGCCTTTTTCGTATGCAATTACAGGTGTGCCACAGGACATAGATTCTAGTGGTACAAGTCCAAAGTCTTCTTCTCCAGGAAATAGAGTTGCCTTCGCATTTGTATATAAATCTCGAACTTCTTCATGTGTTTTGTATCCTAGAAATTCAGTGTGGTTTCCTGCAAGTTTCATGAGCCTTTTTTTATCTGGCCCCTCCCCTACTATCTTTAAGCTTGCTCCTGCTTTTTCACATGCTTCTATTGCGATCTCGATTCGTTTGTATGGGACAAGAGTAGAAACTATTAAGAAATATTTTCCAAAATTGTTCATTATACATTTTTCATTATTCATTTCTGGCGCAAGCCAGAAGTCATCCACACATGGATACACCACTTCACTTTCTCTCCTCCAATAAAGCTCTACTCGTTTCTGTACTTCTTTCGAAGCAGACAAAATCACATCTGGTCTATCCGCAGCATAACAGTCCCATTGTCTGAGCTTATGGAAAGTATTTTCCAGATATTTCTTTTTTATAGGACCTAGAATTCCAGTATTTGCTTTATCTATCACATCGTGAGTTCTATCCCACAAATATCTCGCTGGACTGTTTACATAGCAGATATGTTTAGTGCGGCCTTTTGTAATTATTCCGTGCGCAAAAGCAGATGAAGAACTTATGACAACATCGAAATCAGAAAAATCGAAAGACTCTATAGCTTTTGGAAATCTTCTTAGATACAAATGGTGATTGTAACTAAAGGCAAACTTTTGAAGCTTGGATGTAATTATGCGTTCTTGCGAGAACCAGTCTCCGAGCTTCTTTTTATCGTATAGCAACGTATATATGGGAGCCTCTGGAAACATATCAGAAACTGTTTTAAATAGCCTCTCTGCTCCGCCTCTCATAGTAAGTAATTCGTGGACTAGTGCAACGCGCATGGAGGTATTGTACACTTTGGTGCCACGGGCAGGAATTGAACCTGCGACCCCGGGCTTATGAGTCCCGTGCTCTAACCAACTGAGCTACCGTGGCACAATACAGATTGTATGAGAAAACAGCTACATCGCCAAGTGGATGATGCAGCTGTAATCGTGGGCAAACGATTGTGTTCTTCTAGGAGGGCAGACCCCAAGCTGCTCGTACTTCTCTGCGCAAGAATTTCAATCCTGCGATTGCCAATTCCAACTCGGTCCCATTGAACATGGACCTCCAGATCTTGGTCGCTGCGATCAGATCAGGCATCGACCTTCCAAAGGCTTCGATGACGATCCAGCCGTCGTAACTGGTGTTATATAGACCGTCGAACGTGTTTTCCCAGTCCACAGCACCTGTACCTGGTGTTGAACGATCGTTCGCAGAGGCATGCACATGCACAATGCGGTTTCCGAGGTTTTTGATGGCGTCAATGATGTTTTTTTCCTCGATGTGTGCGTGGAATGTGTCGTACATCGATCTCAGATTTGGATGATCGACAGCATCCACGAATTTCGCTGTGTCTTCAGCGCAGTTGAGCAGGTAGCACTCGAATCGATTGAGGTATTCAAGTGCCAGCATGACTTCTGCCTCTTTTGCATACTCTGCAACCGTGCGCATCACATTCTGTGAGCACTCAAGCTCCTCTGCAGTTGGTCCTGCATCTGAGAATACGCCAAGAGCCGAATGAAATGGTCCGCATAGCACCTTCACTCCGAGTTCATGACAAGAGTCAATCGCTCTCTTCAGATGATCGATGGCGGCCTTCGCAGTGATGCTGCTGACAGGATTGCTATCTGCACTGCAAATCGTGACAGCTGTCCGCTCAAGACCAATGTCGTCAAGTATAGGCCTGAGTTTCGTGCTCTTTGTAACATTGGTATCAAAGAGTGGGACCTCGATTCCATCGAATCCTGCTTCCTTCAGATCATTCAGCAAAGTCGCATCTGCATCAGTCACTTCTGTTGTCCACAGCAACATGTTCATTCCGTACTTCATCGTTCTTACTCCTCGAATTGTCAAAAGTCTGAAACTTTGTAAGGGGATACTCCTCCCCTTTCGCCTCTCATTTCAAAGAACAATAGTGTGTTTGCCCTATATGTCATATTAGCCGCTACACTTGCATATACCACCAAAAACTGATGTTTTATCCTTCACTTTCTCACCAACAAGTATATTCCAAAAAATATTGTAGAAATTAAGGTCTATCCCCTAATAGAAATATAAGCAATATATACGAAATAACATAGAAGCAAAATAATTCCTTCGTATCTTACGAGCACATAGCTCTCTCTTTTTCTCCACAAGAAAAACATTCTCTTATAAAAAGGTCCGTTATATATAAATAACAGAAGTAGTAACGATGCAAATAAGGCTATTAGAATATCTGGATTCAGAATTGGATTAAATACCAATGGTCTAATTATTGCGCTAGCTCCGAGGATCCATAAGATATTAAAAATATTACTACCTACTACGTTACCCATTGCCATATCTACATTGCCTCTATAAGTTGCTACACATGCAGTTACTAATTCTGGAAGTGAAGTTCCCAATGCAACTATAGATAATCCTACAAAGGCCTCGCTTACTCCAAAGGCAAGTGCGATGTCTATGGAAGCATCTACAGATAATTTACCTCCTAGCGGGAGCATAATACATCCGAGTAGTATGAAGAATAGTGCTGATGGAACAGGCATGTCTTTGCCTTTATGTCCGTCTTTTACAGATTCCATTCCAAATGTGTAGTACATAAAAATTAGAAAGAATCCAATTAGTGTCATTCCTTCTGATCTAGATATCTGCGCTACGAACTCACCATCTATGAGAACATCATTTACAAGTACAAATAGAATTACAGTAGAAAGAAGAACTAGTGGTATCTCTTTCCAGACAGTGCTTTCTTTGACATATAGTGGAGCAATGCATGCGGCAGCTCCTAGTACCAAAAAAGTATTTGCTATATTGCTACCTACAACATTTCCGATAGCTATATCTGTATTTCCCTGCAAGCTTGCGATTATATTTACAAGTAGCTCAGGCATAGAGGTACCAAACGCAACTATGGTGAGTCCAATCATAAGATCAGAAACCCCTACTCTGTGAGCAAGTACAGATGCTCCTTCTACTAGAAAATTTGCTCCTTTTATAAGTAAGAAAAATCCTACGATGATCAGTAATATGCTGAAGATAAGTGACATTGCATGTATTCTAGCATCACTAATGATCGATACACACTGCCATCTAACAGATAAAGCTTACAAAAATGATCTTCTAGAAGTTCTAGAAAGATCTAGGGAAGCAAATGTATCTCCATTGATAATCGCAGTAGATTCTTTGGATGAAGCGAACAATGCAATAAAACTCTCAAAAGAGCATGAAGATATATCTTGTATGTCTGGCTTGCATCCACATCATGCATCTTTATGGACTGATGAATATGAGGAAAGGCTAAAAAAACATATAGATGATTTTAATGTTGTAGCAGTTGGAGAGATAGGACTTGATTATCATTACGATAGGTCTCCAAGAGATATACAAAGAAACGTTTTTGAGCGTCAGTTACAAATAGCAGATGATCATGATATGCCAGTGGTTGTGCATACTAGAGAGGCAATAAATGATACTTGGGATATAGTGAAAAACATAAAGCCAAAAAAATTAGTAGTACATTGCTGCACAGAAAAATTTGGAGACATAAAAATGTTTTTAGATGAAGGATATTTACTATCTTTCACTGGAATGATTACTTTTCCAAACGCAAAAGATATAAGAGACACAGTAGAAAAAACTCCAATAGATAGAATCATGCTGGAGACAGATTCTCCATATTTGTCCCCTGCTCTGTATAGAGGAAAAAGAAATGAACCATCTTATACAGTAGAAATTGCAAAGTGTGTTGCGGATGTAAAAAATATGTCTCCAAAAGAAATAGATGAAATTACTACGCGTAATGCAGTTTCCTTCTTTGAAATATAAATTTACCTCATCGCAAGTTTTACAGATTCTTCTATAGAAGATAGCAACGCCTTCTTGCTCATGCCTCTAAGAAGAGTCCCCATTTCTCTTTCTTGTTTCATCTGTATTTGTAGTGCTTGTGGAGCAAGATCCAAAGTTATTTTTGCTAAATCCTTTTCTGCAAAGTGTGCAGCTATTCCCTTTAGACTGTCTTCTGCTTCTATGAATTTCTCGTGATATTCAATTTGCTGATCCATTAGTAATACCTGTGCGGCAGCTACTTGCTTGCTTGTACTGCCTACAGATACTGGGTTTGTAAGTACTGAACTAAATATCATAAAACATCCTACAGCAGCACTAGCAGTAGTTAGGGCTGGTACAAATTTTATGCTACTCATTTGGGATTCTCTGTATCTTTGTAATAGCTGTGTTCTCATCTGAGCCTTTTTGACTTCAGAAAGTTGTACAGGATTTATATTCCCCAAGAATGATTCCAGGCTTGCCTCATCAAATACTTCGCTCTTCATAGACTTTCTGGTTTTGTCCATAGATCTTATCTTTTTGTCTGCGATAAGAAGTAATGTAGAAATTTGTACTACTTTTCTCCACCAGAAGAATCTACGTCTCTGTATTAGAGAGAAATAAAGGTCAGCTACAGTATCTTCTGCTACCTGCTCTTCTTCTATTCGATTAATAACATATGCATATAAATCATCCACAGTTTTATCGAAGAAGTCGAAGAAATCAAACAGCATGTCCTCAGATTCTTCCAGATCATCTCTTTCTACTGCCGGATTTGGAGCTTGGTTTGTGCTCATTATGCGTCTTCGCGTTTAAAAAAATACTGATTTATTTTTGTTATATCACTAAAGTTGAATATCGATTCCGCTACGCCGTCATTGTTCTTAATATTGTTCATATGAATTATTAGTTTTTCCCGAAGAAATCATGAATAAAGTACATAGTTCTTTTGAAACACCCATTCTTTTCGCGTGCAATAGCTTCTGTCTCATCTAGATATGTTTGCAGTTCACCAAGTAAAACACTCATATCACTTGGTGTTTGAGCTGAATCTAGTTTTGTTTGCCATGCTTCTATCTTTTCATTAAATGATTGTTTTTCAGCTTCACTTATTTTTGAAAGAACTGGCTCCAGATTTTTTATGTTAGAAGAAAGTAGTAATCTTATAGATTCCTTTTGTTTTTCAACATTATCTTCTTTGACTGCTTGCAACATATCAGTATTGCCTTCTTCCGACAGAATTTCTGCTGCCTCTGCCTCTGGAGCACCGCCAAATGTAAATATTGCAATTAATTTACCCATACCAGATCTCATGCTTCCTTTGGCATTTGTAAATCTTTTTTCCAGAGTTTCAAAATTTGCAGTAGATCGTATGTATTCAAATATTCCAGAAAGATTAAGAAGTTTTTCAGTTTTGTTGGGATTTCCAGATGTCAACGTTCCTCTTACTTCTCCTTTTACTTTTCCTAAATCATTTTCGACATTATCACTTGCGATACCAATTATTCCTGATATTGAATTTCTTCTATCTATCAAATAATTAAGCCTTTCTTCTAGATCTGGCAATTTTTCATTTGGATCTGCTGCCTTGGCACGCATTTTGCCAAGTAGAGATACAGATCTTTTAAATTTAATTTTTACATCTTCTTCCTCGCTTTCCCCTACATGAGATGCAAATGCTTTTAATATCAAAGATATTTCTTCGTTTGTTTCTATTTCTTCTACGATGTCAGGGAATCCATCTTCTATCACAGTAATTTTTCTACTTATTTCTGCAATATCTGCATTTCCCTCTGGCATAAGTCGTATAACAGTTTCTATATCTCCTGAATTTGCTGCTGCCATGAGGTCCTCTCTTCCTGGCAAAGTGTAAAGTAATGATAATACTGTAGGATTATCTAAAACTCCTTTTGCTACCAAAAATCTCATTTCATCTGCTTCGTCTCTAGTTGCCTTTCCTATTTCCGATGTCAATTTTACTAATTGCCTTTTTTCCTTAGTGCTAAGTGCCACTTGATCATCTTCTCTAGTTTTTAGCTCCTGTATTTGTTCTGCATATTTTTCGCTAATTCTTTCTGCAAGGCTTTGATCTATCTGCATAAGATTTCCAATGCGCTCTGCTTGTTGCCTCGCATCTTTTACGCTTATAGCAATGCCTCCTACATTACCTAGAGATGAACCGCATGATCCACAATCTTCTGAACAAGAATTACAATCTTCTGAAAGTATGTGACATACATTATCTCCACATGTATTTACTTGTGTGAGATCAGCTGGTCTAGCAGGAGTACAAAATCCGCAATCTTGCATGCAGTTTCCACATGTTTCTTGCCCAGTACACACATTATCTCCACAAGCGACTGTTGCTACTGGAGCACAATCAATTGGGCAGCTAGTTTTTGTTTCTGTTTGCTGACATACATTGTCTCCACATATGTTTATGGTCGGAGGAGCTATATCTTTGCATTCTCCACAATCCTGTGGACAGTTACTACATTTTTCTCCAGAAAGTTCATTACATACATTGTTTCCACATGGTTCGCGGCAAGCGCCGCAATCTGCTGAGCATGTACTACAGCTTTCGTTTGAATTACATGCGCCATCTCCACAAATCGAAGGGCAAGCACCGCAGTCTTGTCCACAGTTTGAGCAGCTCTCTCCAGACATAGAATCACAATAGTCATCTCCACAAATTATGTCTGAGTCTTCGTCGTAGTATTCATCTGAATCGTAGCACTCGTCATCGTAGTATTCATCTGAATCGTAGCACTCTTCTTCGTAAGATTCTTCAGATGAATCATATTCTTCTTCGTAACTTTCTTCTTCTGAGTATTCCTCTTCCTCATCATATTCTTCCTCATATTCCTCCTCTTCAGAATATTCTTCTGATGTTTCAGATGAATCATATTCTTCTTCGTAACTTTCTTCTTCTGAGTATTCCTCTTCCTCATCATATTCCTCTTCTTCATAGTACTCAGATGATTCACTGCTTTGTCCATAAGCTGGAGAAATAGCAGTATTTGCTGGCATACTTATTCCCACCATCAGTCCAATCAATATAAACATGATTGATGCGATTCCCTTTGCCGATATGGAAGTAAATCTATTTAGGTTCATAAAGTTGTATAAATCTGTCTATTTTACCAGAAATAGCGGTTTTTGGGAACAATATGCTTCGGTCGGCAAGCAGCATGAACATGCCGGGCAGCAAGCGTGCAGGTGGTATTTTGCGTAAGAAATCGATCCGAAACCTCTGATAAGTAATAAACGGTGATGGGTTACGTCGATTTCGTCGCATATACCACCTTAAGCACGTGAGCGGCGGGCTACAATAGATATTCACATATGGCCTAAAAAATGTTATAATGTACGTGAAATAAAAAATAAAACTCATATGGAAACAAATGGAACAAAAAAGGGCGTGAATCCTATTACAAAGCTTTTTCGTAAGGTCTCTCAGAAGATTGGAAAAGTAGTTGGATCCTCGTGGACCTTTATGGGTGCATGTCTTTTTGTTTTTGTATGGTTCATTTCTGGACCATTATTTGATTACAGCAATACTTGGCAGCTTGTGATAAATACAAGTACCACGATAGTTACTTTTCTGATGGTGTTCCTACTTCAGAATACTCAGAACAGAGACACAAAAGCAGTTCATCTTAAATTAGATGAATTAATCGCTGTAAACGAAGACGCAAGAAATCTTCTGCTGGATGCAGAGGATGAGATGGATGATGAAGAAATGGAAGAGGTAGATCGAGCTTTTCGTGAGAGTAGGTCTAGTTAGTAACTTATGGCTTTAAAATTCCAGGAAGTATTACGAATGATGAGAAATAATCATCGCTTTGGTCTGGAGTTGTAATAAGTGTATATACACGACTCTTGGAAACTACTATAAATCCTCTGTGCTCTTTTCGGATGCCATTTTCTAATCCACTAAACGAATATTTTATTGAAGGATATCCTTGATGTTCCTCAAAAGAATGTGAAATCAAGCTACCGCCTGATATTCCAGCTATCGACATATTTAACATCCTCGTAAGTTCTTCTTCTGATCCAGTGTAAATAATTTGATCAGGTAAGCTTCCGGTAGATAAAGCATAATTATCTGTACTAAGAAAAATATCCAATTGTGTGTAGTACATAGCATCTCCGCTTATTGCTTCTTGTAAAACTAAGCTGCTAAAACGCTGAACAGATCCTGGCATATTTACCCTAAGACCAAGGTCCACTGAGCGAATCATTGATTGATTTATTTCATTCAATTCAGTTAAAAGATTGTTTATGGCAATAGCTACTTCTTTTCTGGTTAAAGGCGCGCCAGGATTTAGGTGAGTTGCTCTATCGGGAAATAGATTGTACTCAATTGCTATGCCGGCAAGATTGTTATACCAGGCACTTGATGGGACATCCTCATATTGTTGTGGTAAATCAAAAGAAAGGCCAAATGCGCGCTGCAGCATTGCTAGAAATTCTGCTGTATTTACTCCGTCTGCAGGTCGGAAATAGCCATCATCATGTCCTTTTATAATCCCCTGTCTTTCGGCAAACATTACAAATTTTTCATACCATTCTCCAGATACGACATCAGGAAAGCGATCATTATTTTTCATATTACTAATTCTGTCATATCTAGAATAAAGGATAAATTTTGCAGCTTCTGCTCTATTAACCGCTTTCCATCCTTTAAATTCTCCGTCAGGATATCCGCCTATTATACCAAGACGTGCTAGTACATTTGCAGATTCTCCTTCGCTATTTAAAGTGTCTGTATCTGTAAACCAATTTACTTGGTCAGATGGCGTTACAACATCAAGCTCATAGCCTTTTATATAATTTTGAGTTATAAGAGGTAAATTATTATTATCTGAAGTAGATTCAGAAGATGATGGAGATGATGATTCTTGAGTGCCTCCTGATTGTGTTTCATCAGATTCCTCTTCTTCGCTGTCTCCAATAATAGGGGTAGAAATAGAATTGTTTTCGTAAATTATTTCAGAAGGATTTATTTGGCTGCTACCACTTGTATAACCATATATGGATCCTGCAGCAATAACTCCATCGGTACTTCTAAATAAAGGAACAAATGTCTTTCCTCCTCCATCACTAATGTCACCTCGAATCTCGAATCTGATCAAATCTCCTGCAAGAACTGTGAAGGGTATATCGAAGGTAAAAATTGCTTTTCCATTTTGAAATGCAGATACCGTGTTCGTAAGCTTCCCATCATTTCCTTCTCTATATATTGTCATATTACTAAGAGATCCATCTCGAGCATTTCCTTGATTAAATAATGTGATGCTGTAAAAAGTCTGATCTTCTTTATCATCTATATTAAAACGCATAAGTAGTATTCGTTCATCCTTATCTCCAACATATAATCTTGATGGTGGAAAAAGTTTTACGGCAACACTGCCTTCGTTTCCAGGAACCGTTGCGATGTAAATCACCGGTCCATTGGTATTATTGACTGATAGATTATCCGAATTAAGTTGTATTCCAGAATCTGGACTACTCATTACTACTGCATCAATTATGACTTGTAGAATGTCGACAGGAACCTTTGGATCTAAATTTGCCTTTACAGTAAATGTATCAGTTCTATTTATTTGTATAACATATGGAGATCTGACAAAATCAAATGTCACTTCTCTTGAGCCATTTGATTTACCAGTTGAAAGAGGAAGATCCCCAATGCCATCACGATTTGTATCTACAAATAGAGTAAATTTTGCATCATCAGCCCATCCTTGCTTTGTTTTTATTCGAAGGCCGTCGAATGAAGTTTTATCGCTACGACTTTCAATTGTAAATGTTAGAGCTGCAATATTCTTCTGTCCCATAACAGCATCAATTCTTTGATCTGCTGGTGAAGTAACATTGAGTTCTACAGCAGAGAAAACCTGTGTTGCTTCTACACATCTTCCATCATCACACTCACCATCGCAATGTGTTCCACTTTCCATAATTGCTCCATTCAATAAACAGGAATATTCCACAATAGTTCGGTTATCTTCGCAATAATCTGTTTTGGTTTGTCCATTAGCAGTTACAGATCCTTTCACATTTTTATCTGCTCCGTTATCTGTTTCTGTACAAGAGGATGCAAATTGTAAGACAACAGAATCAGCCGTTTCTACATGTAGAAAACACTTATTCTCTGAACAATTACCATCAAGTTCAATTCCATTAATATCAAAGCCATCATGAGCATGTTCAGATAAAACGAATTTGTTTAAACTGGTATCAAGTTCTAATTGAAGCTCATCTCCTTGGACATCATCTGCAATATCTGCAAGTACCACTATCCAAACATCTGTGAAAGGAACTGTATACCATCCAGCTTCTGGGCTTGCGAATGACACAGCATTTCTGGATGTATTGATAAATCCATCACGATCAATAATTTGATCAACAGTTCCATTATTATCTGTATCTACCCAAAGGTCATAGCTATCTGCCATTTCTATGTCTCCACGACTTGTGCGTAGATTTAAATCCCCAAGAAGAAGCTCAACCTTCGTTGATTTGGCTTTCATGCGAAATACTTCTACATCAGTTGCTCCTGGTTCGATACTTACATGGTTTTCTCGTGGCTCAACTGTAAGAAAAAGCTCTCCAATACAATCATCTCCTTCACAAGGAATAAATGTTGCAGTGCCAGTAACTGCTTCGCTAGCTAGAGGAATAAATAAAATTGCAAATGCAAAAAAATATGTCATGTAGTATTTCATGCTATTTTTGGGGAATCTGAACATTAAATGGCAATTTATCAGAAACAGACCAATTGTAAACCAATTGGACCTTAATATTCAAAGCAGAGATACAAAAGAAGTTCATTTGAAATCTCCTGCTTGATGCAGAGGATGAGATGGATGATGAAGAAATGGAAGAGGTAGATCGAGCTTTTCGTGAGAGTAGGTCTAGTTAGATTATTACCATCTGCTTGATCTTGCGAGGAATGAAAGAACTGCTGGATCTGGCTGAGTATTTTTCTCAACTTTTCCATCATCGGAATTTTCTTTTACTTCTGGCTTTGCATCATCGGAACCTTCTTTTACTTCTGGTCCTTCGCATGATACTAGCTCTTCAGTTATTGGCTGTTCTGGTGGGTTATTACACATTGCGAAGATTCTACGACTGATTAAATTCTAGTCAATTATTTGTGTGGGTTTTTTAAAAAATGGAGCTAATTTGTGCAGGAATTGATACTTCTATCTATCAATACGTTCATATCTTTCTGCAACACGATCAAATAGTTCTCTCATACGTATACCAATATAGCGCTTATAATATATTTTTGGATTTCTATCGACAATCCTTGTTTGTGCTTCTGAATCAGGACCATCCCCATACCGACGATCTGTCATATTTCTGATGGTATCATTTATCTCATCTCTGTAATTTTTAATTGAAAGATATACTATTAGGCGTATAAACCTTTCCCAAATATCCGATTCACCGTACATTCTCTCAAATGACTCTAGATTTTGCATAGCATCTGCCAAGAGATCAGCCTCAAGATTTGAATCGACATCAGACATAGTACTCGATTATAGTCATTGCATTGTTTGTGGCAAACATTTTCCTCCATTATACTATTAGCAAGGCCCGGTAGCTCAGCTGGTAGAGCACTCGCTTGAAGAGCGAGGTGTCGTCGGTTCGAACCCGACCTGGGCCACCACAGTTGAGTCGCAAGATACTGCCTGCCCACCGAAGCCTTGGCGTAGGCGGGCGTGTTCCGAAGTTCGCCGCAGGCGGACGAAGGGGTACTATCTAGTTGAGCTTTATAAAAAACATAGGTTGGCTATATTTCAATTATCTACTAAAATTGTATCCATTATGCATAAACTTCTTTTTTCTCTAGTTTTATTTTTATCCCCTTCTCTAGTATCCGCAGCATCTTTTCAGGTTGGTGATGTTGTAGAAGTAGAGCCTGATGGCAATTCCTATGCTGCAGGTAGCTTGGTGCAGATTGCAAAAGAAATTCGAGGTGATGCATTTCTTGCAGGAGAAGCTGTTCAAATAAATGCAGATATAAGTGAAGATGTATTTATAGCAGGAGAGAATATAACTATAAATGGGAAAATAGGTGATGATTTACATGCGGTAGGATCTAAGATAATTATCAATAATAGTGTTATTGGTGATGTGATTATGTTTGGCCAAAGCATCATGCTTTCTCCAGATGTTCATATAAAAGGTGAATCTATAATTGGAGGACAAGATTTAACTGCAAGTGGCAAGTTCAATGATCCAGTTAGATTTATGGGAAAACATGTAGTGCTAAATGGAACATATTTTGATGATGTAAAAGTTAATGTATATGACTCTCTAGAAATTAGTGAAGATGCAAAAATATATGGGAATTTACATATGTCTATTCCAGAAGACATGAATGTAGTAGTTCCTGAAAATGTTGTACGTGGCGAAATAAATAGAGCATTTCATTCTTTGCCAGAAAAAGAAGTAGGAGCCGTAGCATTCTTTGCTGGATTTAAGTTTTTCTCTTTCTTTTCTAGATTAATTATTGGAGGACTTATAATTGCTCTAGCTCATAGATTTGCACTTAGATATGGATCACGACCTTCAAAAACAGCAAAAGGCGCTACTAAGAGGCATTATTCTAAGATGCTCCTCATAGGACTAGTGTCTGTAATTGTCTTGCCTATAGTTGGAATGGTTCTTCTGATGCCAGTAATAACGATTCCTATCGCAATAATTACTTTTGTTCTTTGGGGAACACTTCTATACGTAGGTAATGCACTATCTGGATTTATTCTCATGCAAATGATATTTCCACCAAAGAAAACAGAATCTCAATTTAAGACTTTTGGAAGATTCACACTTGGCACATTTGTATTGTTTGGATTAGGAATTATCCCTGTAGTTGGTTTTCTAATCGGAATGGCCATATCTCTAATTAGCTTCGGAACACTTATTATGTTCTACAAAGAAGCTGGAGAATGTCTTAGAAAGGAAAAATTAGTTTAATTATGCTTCGACACGCACTTCGACTCGCGAGACTTAAGCATCGCGACTTCGTCGCTCTGCTTCAAGTGCTCACTCGCTCAGTACGGCTCAGCATGACATATTTTTTAGCTTAAGCTGCTTAGATCAACCTTAACTCCAGGTCCCATACTAGGACATAAAGTAATTGATTTGATATATTCGGCTTTAAGAGAAGAAGGTTTTACCTCATTTAGTGCATGTAGAAGAGTGTTTAGATTTTCTACGAGCTTTTCTTTTCCGAAAGAAATCTTTCCAAAAATTGTATGTACAATCCCCTGCTTGTCTGCACGAAGCTCAACTCTCCCCTTTTTTAATTCACCAATAGTTTTTACAGGATCATCTGATACTGTTCCTGCTTTTGGATTTGGCATAAGGCCTTTCTGACCCAAAGTCTTAGCTACTTTTCCAAGATTCTTCATAACAGTTGGCATAGCGATCAAGACATCGAAGTCTAAGTTTCCTTTTTCTATTTCTTTTATGAGACTTTCCTCTCCTGCAGCTACTGCTCCTGCATCTTTCATTTCCTTTGCCTTATCTTCTGGAACAATTGCGGCAATTCTTACATCTTTACCTGTTCCATTTGGAAGGGCAACTGTAGAGCGAACTTGTTGATCACCTGCTTTTGTATCTATTCCAAGTACAATGTGTACTTCTGCTGTTCCATCAAAAGAAGATGTGCTTAGCTCTGTAAGCATTCCTACCGCTTCTTCCAGAGGATAATCTGGCTTGGTAATTAGAGCAGCCTTTTCTTTGTGTTTCTTATTCATAGTTAAAGTTAGGAATTTTATTTAATGGTTTCTACTCCCATGTTTCTGGCAGTTCCTTCGATTATCTTTGCTCCTGCTTTTATGTCTCTTGCATTTAAATCTGCCTTCTTTATCTCAGCAATCTCTTCTAATTGCTTTTGTGAAATCTTTCCAACCTTATTCTTATTTGGTTCTCCACTTCCTTTTTTCAAATTAATCTTCTCTCTTATAAGAACTGCTGCTGGAGGAGATTTGATCTTAAATGTAAAACTTCTGTCATCATAAACAGTTATCTGCACAGGCAAAGTCTGTCCCTTCTTATCTTGTGTCTGGGAATTAAACTGATTTACAAAAGCACCTATATCTACACCCGCTTGTCCGAGCGCTGGACCAAGTGGAGGTGCTGGTGTTGCATTTCCTCCCATTGCCTGAACCTTTATAACTTTTGCTATCTTTTTTGCCATAATAAGTGCAGAAAGGGTACTTTGGCTAAATAATTAAGTCAAACGGATATATGGAGAAATTCAAGGTTTGAGGACCAAAAATCAAGCAAATTATAAATTCCAAGTAGCAAGCGTGCAGGCGGTATTTTGCGTAAGAAATCGATCCGAAACCTCTGATAAGTAATAAACGGTGATGGGTTACGTCGATTTCGTCGCATATACCGTCTTAAGCACGCGAGCGGAGTGCAAGTTATCTTGAAAGATTTTCCTTTTTGAATTCTTGCATTACAGCGGCTATCAACGTACTCTGGGGATATGGCACACAAGAAAGCAGGAGGATCTACCTCCAATGTCCGGGATAGTGAAGGAAGGCGCTTAGGCGTTAAGTTGTTTGGTGGACAAAAAGTAAATTCAGGCGGAATTATAATAAGACAGAGAGGAACCAAATTCAGACCAGGAAAAAACACATACTGCGGTAAAGATCACTCCTTACATGCATTGATTGCAGGAGTTGTTAGATTTTCTAAAAAGCAAGTAACTAAGTTTGATGGAAGTAAAAGGAAATGTACGGTTGTAAGTGTGGGCTAGGGATTTAGCATGTCGCATATTTTCCAAACATCACCCGCTCCCATTGTTATCACAACGTCTCCAGGTTTTATAATTTCATCTTTCAAAACTAGAGCAGTTTCTTCTAGAGACTTTCCATGTATTACTTGTGCGTTTGAACCTTCTTGAATATCTGCGATAAATTTCTCTATATCTACTTTCCCGCTATCACACTCCCCTCTTGCATCGTAAATATTTGGAATTATTACTACATCTGCAGATTCAAAAGAGACCAAAAATTCATCGTATAATTTGATAGTTCTATCGTGAGTATGTGGTTGAAATACACATACTAGCCTTCTATCTGGATATGATTTTTTTATGCCCTCTAGAGTAGTTTTTATTTCTCTAGGATGATGTGCGTAATCATCTATTAGAAGTGCGTCGCTAAATTCACCTTTTATTTCCGACCTTCTCCAACATCCTGAATACTCAGATAGGGATTTTTCTATGTCTTTGATTCCTAAGTGATCTGCAAGTGCCATTACTAGCTTCGCATTTTCCTGCATATGCTTTCCTGGTACTTGTAGTTCTGGAGAGTCAAATTTATCTGTATCAATAATATTAAATTTAGAATTATTACTATATAACGTTATATCGTTATGTGTGATTAGTGAGCCGTTTTTAGTTAGCTTTGCGAAAAATTCTTTAAATGCATTTTCATAATCTGTCATGTCCCTAAAAACATCAAAATGATCTCCATTTATATTTGTAACCAATATGATGTCAGGATTTAAATTTAAAAATGATCTTCTATACTCACACGCTTCTACCAGAAAAATATTTCCATCCCCACGTAAAGCTCCTTCGGAGCCACGTGGCACAGCCTTTCTCCAATTTCTTTCATTTAATTCCTTCATCTTAGTTCCAAGTATTACAGAAGGATTTAAGCCTGCATCTAAAAACATCTTGGTGCACATTGCAGTTGTAGAAGATTTTCCATGTGTGCCACAAACAGCAATCAGTTTCCCTTCTCTATTTACTGATTTCCAAGTATCTGTAAGTCTTCCAAGTGCTTCAAAATATGTAATGCATTCAATTCCTAATTGTTTTGCTTTGCATAATTCTGGATGATCCTCTGGTATTGCCAAAGTATGCACAAATAATTCGAAACGTTCTGATACAGCGTTTCCGTCTTGATTTAGTGATATTTCTACATCTTGTGATCTAAGATCAAAAATAATTTCACTGTCCACTGAATCAGATCCACATACTGTGTGACCCGCCGCTTTCTGATAAGCTGCGTAAGCACTTAATCCTATGCCACCTATACCTGAACAAAATATTTTCATTATTGTAATATTACAGTATGCATAGACAGGAGATATCAACTTTTTCCAAACGGCTTACTATTCTAATCGGATTAGGAGTTGTGGGAGCAATGGCGTTTGGTCTATCTATATCATTCTACAGGAATCTTATTTTCGAAGAGACGCTAGAAAATCTATCCAAAAGAAACCAGGATCTCAGAGCTCAGATAGACTATGGACTAAATGAGCTTGAATATTACAGATCTCTGCAATACAGAGATAAATATGCAAAAGAAAACCTTGGACGTATAAATCCTGGAGAAAAAGTTCTTATTCTTACAGAAAAGTCTCCTATCTCTTATCTGATAAATGATAATCCAGACAGATTTAAACAAAGAGAAGCAGCTTATAAGCAATATTTACAAAACATACCCACAATAGAGCACTGGAGGCTATATTTAATGGATTATGATGGCCTTGAAAGGCTTAAGAGATCTTTTTGAATATTTTATGATATCGCCGCCGTAGTCCCGAGCTTGTCGAGGGACGGAGTGGTGTCAGTAGAACCAAATCCACCTCTTGTTTCTTCATTGTGGCCTGATACTTCTGTCCAATCTGCTTTTTCTACTTTTACAAAAAGTCCTTGAGCAATTTTTTCTCCACGCTCAACAGTTACTTTTTCATCAGAAATATTTTGAACTTGGACCATAAGTTCATCTTTTGGACCACAATAATCTTGATCTATAAGTCCGATACTATGAGGGCAAATTAGCGATTTCTTGCGCGGTAGCGAAGACCTAGGAATAAGAAGTAGTGCATACCCCTCTGGGATCTTAACAATCGCATTTCCAGGCACTAGTGCTATTTTTCCTGGTTCTATAACAGTATCTTCTCTTGTAATCAGATCAAATCCTAATGATCCTCTAGTTTCATACCCCGGAAGTGGTAGATTTTTATCTACACGAATAATAGACACCTTCATGAGTACATTGTAACATGCGTAAGAATGACGCGGGGTGGAGCAGTCCGGTAGCTCGCCAGGCTCATAACCTGGAGGTCACAGGTTCAAATCCTGTCCCCGCAACCAACATTATTCTTCTAAAAACTCGTGGCATGTGTATCTTGCACATGAGGAGTTTTCTGTGGCCTCTAGTCACAATTAACAGGCGGAACGCCTGCAAGACACCACTTATTTCTTACTCTTATCGAAATCGTAAACTGCACGACCAACTCGAACGAAGTAAGGCATTTTCTGCAAATTCAGAGAAATGGTTCCTACTTTTACTTTTCTCTGTTTTGCAACTTCTGCGATTATTTCTTTCTTTGTGAGAGGACCTTTTTCGTCAAGAATCTTCTCTATTACATCAGCAACTGTTCCAGGTTCAAATCCCCACTCGCTAAGACCATAAAGTCCACGGCCAACTAAAACGAACTGTGGGTATCTGATCAATTCATTATGGACAGCTTGTACTGTTACATTCTTGTGATCAAAATTAGCTTCACGTATTCGATTAGCGATTTCTACAAAGTGAAGTGGTCTGCCTTCTTTCTTCAGGATTATTTCTACTTTGTCTCTTATGGATCTTGGACGAACGAATCTCCAATCTGTAATTCCCCATCCTGCCTCTACATTTTTCAGTCTACTATCTACAGTAAGAGCTGATGCTATTAATTCATCACTTGGCTTCTTCTCTCCGAATAATTCTAAGTTCTGTATAGCAGAGACTAATTCTGTTTCGTTCATACATTCTTCTCTTCTCTTTAGTATTTTTACTGCGCCATTTGTAATAACATTTATGTCTTTTTGAGCAAGGCTATTGAATCTCCAGCTTGGCTTGAGAGAACCAGTACGACCTATATGAGAAAGCTCTCCGTCTATCGAGAGAGACAGTTTCAAAACAGATGCATCTGTAGGTGTAGGATTCTCCATTCTTTTTAGAATGCTAGCAATTAGACTTTCTTCGAGCATAAGTCCGCCATTTGCTCGGAGGATTCCCTTGGCCATTTGGTTTATGTCATCCAACTTCGTAGTTCCTACAGTTCTTCTAAGCTTATTAAGAGCAATACTTTCTATCTGTCTAATCCTCTCACGAGTAACATTGAAATGCTTACCTATCTTCTCGAGAGTTTGTCTAGAGCTTCCTGTAATAGAAAAACGTCTCTTTATTACTTCTTGCTCTTTCTCTGTGAGAACAAGAAATAGGTCAGAAATCATGTCCTGTAGATTGAATTGTAGTGTTGTATCGCCTGCGGTAGTTGAAGTGGTTGTAGCCATATTTTTTTAGTTGGGTCAAAAAGAGGAAAGAACAACCTCCTTTTTACCAGATTTTTGACAAATAGGAAAGATTACTTTCTCTATCAAACTCTTTGCATCAAGCTGAAAATTAATTTACTTATGCAGCTTGTTCATGAGGAAAATCAATATTTGTAATGATCAGAAGGTATATAATTTGACACATTCTTAATAAGATGTCAATCTCTATTTGAGTCTAGATTTCCCCTTAGCGAGCGTCCTACAGCCGGTTCTGTGACATTTTGGACATTTCCGCTATCTGTTATCTCATCTTCTACTATCTCCTCTACTTCTGGAGTTTGATCTTTAACCAAGATCTCATTTTCTGTGATTTCCAATATATCACTGGCTGGAAGTGACAGTTTTCTAAAGAAAAATTTTCTAGGGAAAATCCATTCGATCATGAAAGTTGTTACTTCAAATTGTAGATCTATACATTTTCCTACTAGGAAACCACTCTCAGTTTTTATTTTCTGTCCTATTACAGTTCTTGGATCATTTAGTATGTCTTGTAATCTTACGAAATCAGTTGCAGGTCCCAGTACATCTGAATCACATATGTGCACACGATTGCCCCAGCTGGAAATATCTTGTGTCTGAAGAGCATATATTTCTGATGTTCCAGGAATAACTACAAGCAGTGCAATTATCTTGCCTCTGTCTGGTTCTATAAGAATATCTGCTACTTTCCCCTGAATTTGATGATCGATATCATCTATTATTTCTGTGCCAATTGTGTCTGAATAGAGAAGGTGCATTTCGTTGACATACTGTATACTGTCGCAAGTCCGGGGTATAGCTCAGTTGGCTAGAGTGCCTGCTTTGGGAGCAGGAGGCCGCAGGTTCGAGTCCTGCTACCCCGACCAGAACTTGCTTCGCAGTAACCTTAAAGAGCCAATACTGCTATTATTATTGCATGTCCAAAAAATACATAACAACGGCAATAGACTATCCAAATGCAGCACCTCATATGGGACATGTGCTAGAGAAGGTTCTTGCTGATGTTTGTGCTAGATGGTTTAGATTAAGCGGACATGACACTAGATTTCAGATAGGAACAGATGAGCATGGAGTAAAAAATCAAAGGACTGCTGCAAAAGAAGGAATATCCCCAAAAGAGTTAGTAGACAGAAATGTGCCGTTGTTTAAAGATTTATATGACAAATTGAATATCTCTTATGACTATTTTGTAAGAACAACAGATCAAGATGTACATTTTCCAACTGTTATTGAATTATGGAAAAAATTGAAAGATTCAGGAATGCTTGAGAAACGAAATTATACTGCGCTCTACTGTAGTGGGTGTGAAAGATTTATGACAAACAAAGATCTAGTAGATGGCAAATGTCCAGACCATCAAAAAGCTCCAGAAGAAGTAACAGAAGAGAACTGGTTCTTTTTATTAAGCAAAGATAGTAAATGGCTCAAAAAACTTCTTACGGATAAAAATGGATACACGATAGTCCCAAAATTTAGACAGCAAGAAACATTGTCACTTATAGAACAAGGCTTAGAAGATATTTCTTTCTCTCGTCCAAAGTCGAGCTTGGATTGGGGTGTGCCAGTACCGGATGATGATAATCAAACAATGTATGTATGGTGTGATGCTCTTACCAATTACATATCCCCTCTTGGATACCTTACAGACAAAGAAGATAAGACTTACTGGGATGATGCTGAGGTGACACATGTAATAGGAAAAGATATTGCGCGTTTTCATGCTCTCTATTGGCCTTCTATGCTTAAGAATGCAGGCGTAAAAACACCAGATAAGTTATTGGTACATGGATTTCTAACTAGCGAAGGACAGAAGATGAGTAAGTCTCTAGGAAATGTAGTAGTTCCTTCTGAGGTAATAGATAAGTACGGAATAGATCCACTTAGATTTTATTTGAGTCATGAAGTTCCAGTAGGAAGAGACGGTGATTTCTCGTGGGATAGAATGCAGAAAATGTATGATTCTAAGCTCAGGAATGACATAGGAAACTTACTTAATCGAGTACTCGTTCTAGTGGGTAAAGATGGAGGAAAAATAAATGTTCCTGAGGAAACAGAAATAATCGGAGACACTTGGAAAAAATATGCAGAAAAAATGAATAGCTTTGAACTTTCAGAAGCTTTGCAGATAGTTTGTTCACTTGTATCTGATTGCAATGCTTACATAGACAAGAAAAAGCCATGGGGACTAGAAATTGAAGATAGAGAAAAAGTTTTGGGCGTACTTTCAGAATGCCTTAGACATATTGGGCTCATGCTTCTTCCGTTTGTGCCAGATACAGCAGAAATAATAAGTATTCAACTTGGAGTTTCATATGCAGATAAACTTCAGAATAAAGGATTTTCTCTGGAAGGCATCAATTTATGGGGATCTGATAAGTCTTGGTGTGCTGCAGGCAAGCCAGAGATTTTGTTTGAGGACTTGGAGAAATAATACTATCCTTTGCATGTTCCAAAACGCAAACCAGACCGAGGAGTTTAGGTGAAGCGGAGGAGGGACGAGATATTATATTTCCCCCAATATTTATGTTTGATCCAATGAATGATCTCTCAGGAGGAGGTCAGGGACAGGGCGATGACGATACATCTGCTCCTAAGCCAGCAGCTTCTGGTGGTGACTCCAAGCAATATGGAGATGAGATTCACTCAATCACTATTAGAGCTAAGCAGAGAACTTTTTATATAGACCTAAAGAAATCTGCAAATGGTAAATTCTTCAAAGTCTCAGAAAAGTCACGCGGAGGCAGAAAAACTACTATTATGTTTGATTCAGAAGACCTACAAGCATTCATAGATGCATTTTCAGAAATGAAAGGAAAACTATAAAAACATCTGAATTTAAAGATAGAAAGCGGGCCTCAAGGCTCGCTTTTTTTATTCATGCTCTCTGGCTCCTTTGCTACTTCTGTAATCCTTAAGAAAAATGCTGATAATGGTTGCCATAGGAACAGCTAAAAGAATTCCGAGTACAGGATGAATCGTATCTGGAAAACTTATTCCTACAAGCATTGCAAACATTATAGCTATAGGAGAGAGCCCTACTGCTCGTTGCATAATAAGTGGTACAAGCAAATTATTTTCACACCATTGTATTCCGTAGTAAACAATTGCAACTATCATAGCTGGGAAAAATCCAAACTGAGCCAGTGCTATAAATATAGATGGAATTGCAGCGATAATAGGCCCTACAACAGGCACAAACTCTGTAAATGCAGCAAGTACTGCAAGGGTAAGTGCATATGGCATTCTAAGAACTGTAAGTGCTATAAATACCAATATTCCAATTGCAAGCGATAGCATAAGCTGACCACGAATCCACTGTGCAAGCTTTTGATGAATTGCCTCTGCTTTTCCTTCGGCATATCTTCTATATCTGTAAGGGAAAAATACGCGTGCCCATTTGACGACTTTCTCTCTTTCTAGCTGAAAGAAAAATGCGAGTACCAATACAAAAATAAGTTGAACTACAAATCCAACAACCGACTTACCTACTCCAAATACAAATATAAACGATCCCTGTGCAGCATTTGTAAGCCTCTGTCCAAACTGTTGAATGTGCTGCAAGAATCCACCCTGATACACATCAGAAAGAACTTGTTCTACCAAATTATTTAGGAATTTATTTATCTCTGCACTCAAGAACGGAATATAGAAAGTTGGATTTTCCAAAAATTTATTTATCGTTATTGCTGCTTTTATGGACATCTGTTGTATCTGTTCTGCAATTATTGGAATAAGAGATATTATCAAAAAGAGTACTACTGCAAGAACAATCACATACACAAATACTATTGCGAGTCCTCTAGGAATTTTCCTGCGTTCGAAAAAATTAACTCCAGGATCAATTATTACTGCTATAAACATCGCAAGAAGCAGAATAAGAATCTTATCTCTTACTTCGTAAAAAAAGTAAAAAAGTAGAGCTACTGCAACAATGGCAAATGTAGCTTTTACTATGCTTGATATAGAAACATGCATAACAATCTCATCTTTTTCTTTTTGCTTCTTTATTGGTAAATCATCATTTGCTTCTTTTGCCTTCTTTGGCGTCTTGAAATGAGTTTTAGCTGAATCTATAAGTTCGTGTGCTTTCTTTCCAAATATCTTTATGGTCTTGAAAGCAGGTTGGTCATTTTTTTTCTTTGGCATGTGGGAGATAGTATCAGATATGGCAAGTCTGATCTATATAAACGCATTGCAGACTAGTGATTAGTGGCTAGTGGCTAGCATTTTTGCATTACTAACCACTAACCACTACCTACTAATCACTTGTAAACATTAAGTTAATAATCTCACAATGGTATCAACTATTAAGTAGGAGAAAACAATAACTGCAAAACCAATGATTCTTCCTATTATCTCTTTTTTACCTGCTTCTGTTCCTGCCTGCGTAACTGATCCAATCATATATTTATATCCAGCCATCATCATTCCAAATATGAAAAATCCTCCAGCTATAGCAAGTAGCATTTGTACTAGATAGGCTATATATAAAGGTATGCAAGAGAAATTTAGATTTCCTGTAACAAAATTACAGCTTGCAGAAAGTTGTCCAGAAGCTGGAATAAGTGATTGTGCATGTACAGTTTGTACAAAAAGTTCAAGTAGATGCTGCATCGAAACTCATACTACCATAAAATCTCTATATGTTTGACTGGAAGAATTTCCGAAAGCCAATAATTGCTCTTGCCCCTATGGCAGGAGTCACTGATATATCTTTCAGGCAATTTGTGAAAAGTATATGTCCAGAGGTAGTTGTATTTACTGAATTTGTAAGTACCAATGCACTATTCTTTAGATCAGAGAAAACACGCAAGATGATGGAATTTGATCCTGAGCTAGAAAGACCTTTTATAGTCCAGGTATTTGGAGCTGATAAAGATAGTTTCATATATTCATGTAAATGCATAGAAGAGCTGGGAGCAGATGGAATAGATATAAATATGGGGTGTCCTGCAGCCAAGATAGTTTCTTCTTGTTATGGCTCGGGGCTTATGAGAAAGCCAGAGCTTGCGGCTGATCTAGTAAAAACTGCGGTAGATTCTGTTTCTATTCCAGTAAGCGTGAAGACTAGGCTTGGATGGGAAAATTCTGATGACTTAATCCCCTTCTGTAAGGGCTTAGAAGATGCTGGCGCCTGCGCTCTTACTATCCACGGCAGAACTTATAAGCAAAAATTTGAAGGAGAATCAGATTGGAATCCTATTTATGATTTGAAAAAAGAAGTATCTATTCCAGTGATCGGAAATGGTGATATAGCATCTTTAGAAGATGCCAAAGATAAACTCGGAAATCTAGATGGGATAATGGTAGGGCGTGCTGCAATGGGGAATCCGTGGTTGCTTCGGGAAATGTGCAATTTTTATTTTGATGAAAGTGGTAATTTGAAAAACAAAAGCAGCATGACTTTCGAGGAACTTTCATCTGCGATACTTACTCACTGTGAAATAGCAGTACGACACAAAGGTGAAGAGCGCGGTATACGAGAAATGAGGAAACATTTCTGTGCATATATTCGTGGTTTTTCTGGAGCAAAAGACCTGAGAATTCAATTAATGGATTCTGATAGCTTAAATGATGTAAAAGAGATTTTACGTAAATTCGCTTGCACAAGCGGAAAATAAAGGAATAGCATATGCCTCCTACAATTATTTATTTTTTACCAATAATTTTAAATGCCAGAAATAAGAGTTATTGTGGATGCAAATGAATATCAATTCGAAGGCGTTCTTGCCACTCTGGCAAAAACTCAATCTATTACAGCTGTTAGAAGATCTAATGATATTTTTGTAAGGGGAGAACAATCTGCGGTCGATCAAGCTTTAGAGAAAGCTCGTAGAGAATATTCTTCTGTAACTGTAGAAGATATTGAAGAGGATTCTGGTGCAAGAGTAGAAATAACAGTTAATGGTGATGAAAAAGTTGAAGATGAGCCATCTGCAATAATTGGTGAAGGAGATCAAGAAGTTGCCTCATCTCTAGATGATATAGATGGGCTAACGATTAAATAGTATTCAAGAAATCTACAATCCAAGCTTCTTCCTTATCTCATCAGCTTGAGCAGCTTCTTCTTTCTTTGCACCTTCTTGAATCATAAGAGATTGAAGATCTTTCCAGTCATCACCATGCTTTTGTTCTAATTTCTGCAATTGAAGTAAGTGCTTAGGAGAAAGCTCAGAGAACTTCTTTTTTTCTTCTGTGAGAATCTTCTTTAATTCATCTATCTGGAATTGGCTAAGTTTTGGCATAGCCTGAATAATTCTCCATTTTTCATCACGCATTAGAGAAATACTTCCAGCTAGAAGGATAAGAAACTCTTGCTCATCAAAATTAGTTTCTGGATGAGTAGGAACGATGATATTTTCTGTAGTAAGAGATCCAGACAAAGATCCAAATCTGTAATTGCCTACCACTCCCAAGACTCTTATATCTTCGTCATCATATCCATCTGTTTTTAGCTTTTCAGCGTCCACTGAAGTTCCTACAGGTGGAGGTGGCTTACCTGAATCTTGTACAGGTGGCTGTCCTCCATCTCCTGTTTGTCCGCCTGCCGCAGGATCTTGTCCTTGAGCTGGAGGTGGTGGTGGAGGTGCAGGTGGAGTTGCAAATACCTGAGTAGGATCTAGTCCACCATCTGGCACACTTTCTCCTGGCCTAGGTGGCGGTGGTCCATCCTGCTTCTTAGCTCCATCGCCTTGAGCAGGCGGTGGTGGAGGTGGGGTTGGCTGTGAGCCATCTCCTTGAGGATTTGCTGCTGCTTGTGAATCGTCTGACATGATCTAATTTGAGAATGAAATTGCTTGAAGAGGTATAAATGCCCCCTGAGAACTAGATTCTAGCAGGAGATTAGTTCTAAACAACCGATTTTCTTCGTAACTCATTGAGTGCAATTCCTGTTGATACTGCTACATTGAAAGATTCTTTCTGTCCTAGCATTGGAATTTCGACAACTGCATCACTTGATTCTAACAAATCATCTCGTACTCCAGCTATCTCACTGCCAAGAATAAGGCACAGTGGAAACTTTGGTTCAAAGTCTGATATTTCGATACTACTATCTGTTTGTTCTAGGCTTACAATTTGTACTCCTTCTTTTTTTAAATCTTCTATCACTCTCATAGGTTCATCGACGTGTTCCCACGCTACAAATTCATCAGCACCTAGAGCAGTTTTTGTTATTTCTTTTCTGGGAGGTCTGCCTGTATATCCTGTGAGAAACAATTTCTTCACCCCAAATCCATCACATGTTCGAAATATCGAACCAACGTTCCAAAGGGAACGGATGTTATGTGCGATTACATAAATGTTCATATCTTTCACACACGAATTATAAAGATACAAATCATAAGTAGCGAGCGTGCAGGTGGTATTTTGCGTAAGAAATCATTCTTGGGTACCAATATATTATCAATCCCATGTTGATTTCGTCGCATATACCACCTTAAGCACGCTAGCGGCGTGCAAGATTACAAGCTTATTTTACTATTTCTAAAACAGAAGCATGAGGATTGCCAAAAATCTCCTGTAGCTTCGAATCATTTAAATCATATGCATCTACATTGCTTAGCGAATAACAAACACCAGTTTCACTTCCCTTTCCTAAGCTTTCTGCATTCATATCTGGCTCATCACGCCTTATAAGAGAAATATCAGAAATTGGATTAGATGAAGGATCCAGAGTTTTTTTATCGGGATTCCATTTCGACCAAGCGTCATTACTTCTTACATATGCCATTTCTTTATTCGGATTAAACATAGAAATAGTAGTAAGTATTTCTTCTGCTGATTTATTAACTAATGACATATATCTAAATTGCTTTAATTTTAGATTTGGATTAATTCTCTGAGCCGCTTGTTCTACTGTTCTCTCTTCGTTGTTTACGATTATTGTCTCTATGAATATTTCCAAATCTTTTGATTCTCGCTTTGTGATGTTTGGTATTTGAAATTTGTTATTTGGAATTTGTTTGTTATTTGGAGCTTGGAGCTTGGAATTTTTTTCTATCCAACGTTTGATAGAGCTAAAATACATATCTCCAGCTTTTGTCCTCTCAGCATGTGGCATCATCGCAACTACATTACCTTCTGGATTACATATCCCTGCGATTGCATCTGTGGAACCATTTGGAGTTACTGGAGAATCTGAAGATACATTTCCATCTGCATCACAGTATCTAAATGCGATTTGATCATTTTTTTCTAATTCAGATATTAGATCAGGATCTTTTGTTATAAATCTTCCTTCACCATGAGCTATAGGTATTTTCATTGATCCGTTCCAATCAGATGCAGCACATCTGTCTTTGCTACATGCTGGTGTTATATATATCCATTCGTTTAGAAAGCCTGGCGAATGCCACTTGTCTGATTCTTTTATAGCATTCCTAGCCAAGCTCATTCTGAGCTTATCCCCTACTGGAACCAGCCCGCTTTCTACTAATACTTGAGCTCCATTACAGTGACCTATTATTACTTTTCCTTTTTTCGACTCTTCGTGTAGAAAATCAAATAATGGATCTCTACCTGCAACCATTCCTGCTCTACCACGATCTTCATATGAAAATCCTGCACCTATGAAATAGCCATCTACTTCTTTTAGTTTTTCTTTGGAATCGTTCCATCTAAATACAAAAGCATCAAATCCATTCCTCCAAAAGCATCGCAAATTTTCTGTTTCTCCATTTGATCCTGGAAAAGAGATAATTGCAATCTTTGGCTTATTCATGACCAGATTTTAACATAGATTTAATAGTGCTTCGACTGTTGATTTCGTCACATATACCGCCTTAAGCACGCGAGCGGTTATCAAGTTATTCCATAATCCCTGCATTCTTTTTTATCATTTTCTTAAATACGAATGGGAATGTGAGAGTTGTAACAATAGTCATAAAGACAATCGCAGAATATAGGTCTCTATTTATCAAGCCGTGTGATAGGGCAAAATTTGCAAGAATAAGTTCTATTACTCCTCTGGAATTCATTCCCCATCCTATTAAATGAAGTTGTTTTGTTTTTAGATTTACAAATGGCCTTGCAACAAATGCTCCAAGTATTTTTCCTATCATTGCTGCTGCAAGTATTAAAAGCACAAATGATGGATTGTTTTTTATAGCTACAAAATCAAAATTGATGCCTGTGTATATGAAGAAGAATGGAAGAATGAAGGCAAAAGCAAATATATATAAATGATGTATCTCATCCTTCTTGTTTGTCTTACACATAAAAGAGTTCTGAAGAATAACTCCTGCAATAAATGCCCCTAGTACAGATCCGAGGCCAACAAGCTGTGTGCTAATTGCAAGCACAAGTCCTACCAGTAGGACTACATTAAATAGAGAGGCATCTCTGTGATTCTTCTCCATAGAACGTATAACTTTTGGAATTAGAAGAAATGTAAAAATAATTGCAGTAATCATTCCTATAATCTTCAAAGGTATAAGTTCTATATTTATTTTTTCTCCGTTAACAAATATTAAAATTCCAGAGAAGAAAAGTATTCCCAAAAGATCATCTATTATTCCTGCTCCAAGCAATATACTTCCTACTCTTGTTTTTATTTTCTTGAGTTCTATAAGTAGAGCAGCAGTTACTCCTTCTGCACTTATTGCAAGACTAGCTCCAACTATGCTTGCTGTTAGTGGTCCATATCCCAAAAATAGTACAAGTAGATATCCAACTGTAAATGGAACTATAAAACCAAAGAGTGCAATAATCGTTGATTCATATTTATTTGATAAGAATTTTTTTATATCAACTTCAAATCCTGTAAGAAGCATTAGAAAAATTATTGCAAGCTCAGAGAAAATCTCTATTACGTGTATAGAGCTTTCTGTGAACAAGACACTTCTTATAATAGGAATTCCGAGCAGTAGCCCTATTGCGAGTTGCCCTATTACACGTGGATATTTAAGCCTTTGTGCTATTTCTGCTCCAATAAATGCAATAAACAGTGCCGAAGTTATTCCGAAGAGATCATTCATAGAATCTATATATTATAGCTCAAAACTTGAAGATTTGCATGTGTAATACACATGCAAAACGAAAATCGCGGCGTAGTCTCGTCGAAGCGTAGCGTAGACGGACGAAGCCGGATGGTGATGTGTACCCCATTTGGTAGACACAGTAGAACCCTCGCTAACCCTCGATTTGAGTCAAAAGATAATCTCTGTATACAACAGGAGTCATCTTGTTTCGATTCCACTGCTTCCTTTCATAATTGTAGTATTGCATAT